>DHHS01000095.1:0-8711 GCA_002403415.1 Sphingomonas sp. UBA4766
GTTCCGCGTCGTTGGTGCGCCCGCCAATTTGCGGATCGGTGAGCCGATCACGATCGACGCGCCACTTGGCAGCACCGTCGCGGGCGTAATCGTGCCCCGGACTTCGCTGCTGTCGAGCGCCAACGGCACACCCTCGGTGTTCGTCAAGACGCGGGCCGAGCTGTTCGAACAGCGCAGCGTGCGATCGTCGCCGGTCGACGCCGGGAGGGTCGCGCTGCTTTCGAACGTCAAGCCCGGCGAGCGGGTCGTGACGACGGGTGCCGAACTGCTCGGCCAGGTGCGCTAGGCGATGTTCGACCGGCTTGTTGCCTTATCGCTCCGCAACCGCGTCCTGACGCTGTTCCTGTCGTTCGCGCTGATGGCATTCGGCGGTCTGTCGGTCAGTCGATTGCCGGTCGATGTCTTGCCCAACCTCAACCGGCCGGTGGTGACGATCCTGACCGAGTCGCCGGGCCTTGCGCCACCCGAAGTCGAGACGCTGGTGACGCGGCCGATCGAGACGTCGATGAGCGGCGTGCCCGGTGTCGAACGTGTCCGGTCGGTCTCGGGCATTGGCCTCTCGATCGTCTATGTTGAGTTTGGCTGGAAGGAAGATGTGTACCGCGCGCGCCAGCAGGTCGCCGAGCGGCTGACCCTCGTGCGTGAGCAAATCCCGCCCGCGGTTGTGCCGCAGATGGGGCCGGTCACGTCGATCATGGGCGAGATCATGCTGGTGGCTATTCCTTATGGGAAGACCAGCCCGATGCAGGCGCGCGAGATTGCCGACTTTCAGATCCGGCCGCGCCTTCTGGCGATTCCCGGTGTCGCGCAGGTCATCCCGATCGGCGGCGAGGTGCGGCAATATCGCGTCTCGCCCGATCTCTCGGCGATGAATGCGGTCGGCGTGAAACTCAAAGATGTCGAGGACGCGCTCCGCGCCTTCGGCACGAACACCGGCGGCGGCTTTGTCGATCAATATGAGCGCGAGTTCCTGATCAGGAATGTCGCCAGAACGACTCGGATCGAGGATCTCCAGCAACTCGTCGTCGCCAACAATGCGGGCGGCCCGGTGCGACTGTCGCAAATCGCCAAGGTCGATTTTGCAGCCGCATTCCGTCGCGGCGACGCAGGTTATGACGGCCAGCCCGCAGTGGTCATCGCGATTCAGAAGCAGCCCGATGCCGCGACCGTCGCCGTGACCGACGAGGTCGAAAAGGCGCTGAAGGAGATCACCGCGACCTTGCCCTCGGGGTTGCGCGCCGATCGCGTCCAGTTCCGTCAGGCCAATTTCATCCAGACTTCGATTGGCACGCTGCAACGCGCGCTCATCGAGGCCGGCGTCGTCGTTTCGTTCGTGCTGTTCGCTTTTCTGCTGAACTGGCGCACGACTGCGATCTCGCTGGTCGCGTTGCCGGTCTCGATTCTCATCACCGCCGTCGTGTTTCAGATATTCGGGCTGTCGATCAACACGATGACACTGGGCGGGCTGGCGATCGCGATCGGCGAACTGGTCGATGATGCGGTGGTCGGCGTCGAGAACGTCTATCGCCGCCTGCGCGAAAATGCGCAGGAAGCCGAGCCCAAGCCGGTGCTGGCAGTGATCGCGCACGCGACCGGCGAGGTTCGCTCGGGAATCATTTACGCGACAGCGATCATCATCCTCGTTTTCCTGCCGCTGTTCTTCCTCGGCGGTGTCGAGGGACGGCTCTTCCAGCCGCTCGGCGTCGCCTATGTCATCTCGATCCTTGCAAGTCTGGTCACGTCGATCACGCTGACGCCGGTGCTCTGCTATTACCTGCTGCCCAAACTGGCGGCGACGCGCGGCGAAGCCGCCGAGTCCGGGCTCGTCCGCAGACTTAAGAACGGCAACAGCCGCTTGCTCGGCTGGGGTTTTGGCCATGCAAAGGGTATTCTGATCGCTGGCGGCATTGCCACCGCGATCGCCCTCGTTGGCGCGGCGAACTTGCCCAAGGCGTTCCTGCCGACCTTCAACGAGGGCAGCTTTGTCGTCAGTCTCGCCTTTCAGCCGGGAATTTCGCTCGAACAATCGAGTAAGCTGGGGAGTACGGCCGAAAAATTGCTGCTGCAAATCCCCGATGTCGCAAGCGTCAGCCGCCGGACGGGTCGCGCCGAGCTCGATGAACACGCCGAAGGCGTTCATTCGAGCGAGATCGACGTCGCGCTGAAGCCCGACACTGCCGACCGCGAAGTGGTGGCGCGCGCGATCCGCGAACGTCTTGCGATCCTCCCTGGCTCGGTCACGGTCGGCGCGCCGATCGGCCACCGGATCGACCATCTGCTGTCGGGGGTGACGGCGCAGATCGTGGTCAAGATCTTCGCCGAAGATCTGGACTCGCTCCGCACGACCGCTGAGACACTTCAATCCCGGATCGCGAGGGCGCCGGGCATCGTCGACCTGCGCGTCGAACGGCAGGTGCGCGTGCCGCAACTCGACCTCAACATCGATTACGATCGCGCCGCCTCTTACGGCGTTGCGCCGGCAGCGATTGCCGAAGCGGTCGAAACACTGTCGAACGGCAAGATCGTCAGCACCATCGTCGATGGCCTCAAGCGCTATGACGTCGTGCTGCGCCTGCCCGATCAAGAGCGTTCGACGACGGGCCTCGCCGACCTGCTGATCGAAACCCCACAGGGGCCAGTGCCGCTGCGCAATCTGGCCGAGGTCAAGGAAACCGAAGGCCCCAACCAGATTTTGCGCGAGGATGGCCGCCGCCGGATTGTCCTGTCCGCCAATGCCGCCCCCGGTGCCAATCTGGGGGCCATCGTCGCGGTGATCGATGCCCAAGTCGCGAAGCTCAAATTGCCCCAGGGCGGGTTCGTGCGTGTCGAGGGTCAGTTCCAGGCACAGCAGGAAGCGTCGCTGACGATTGGCGGGCTGTCGCTGATCTCGTTCGCGATGATCTTTGCGCTGCTCTTCACGCGGTATCGTTCGGTGCGGCTCGCGCTGATCATCATGGCGGGCGTGCCGATGGCGCTGGTTGGCTCGGTTCTAGCGCTGTGGCTGTTCGGGCTGCCGCTCTCGGTCGCCAGCCTGATCGGATTCGTGACCTTGACCGGGATCGCCGCGCGCAACGGCATCCTCAAGGTCAGTCACTATATCAACCTGGTCTTGCACGAGGGCGAGACGTGGGGCGATGCAATGATCGTGCGTGGCACGCTCGAACGCCTCACGCCGGTGCTCATGACTGCGCTGGGCGCCGGACTTGCGCTCACGCCGCTGCTGATCGGGGCGGACGAACCCGGCAAGGAAATCCTCCATCCGGTCGCCGTGACGATCTTTGGGGGGTTGCTGTCCGCGACATTGCTCGACGCGCTCGTCACCCCAATCCTGTTCCGGCTCTATGGCCGCAAACCCCTCGACCGTCTCGTTGCCGATGCCCGCGCTTCGGGATCGACCGAAGCATTTTGAACGCGCACCTCCACAGGAGTTCCTATGAAAACTGCCCTCATCCTATTTTCCACAATGTCACTGCTCGTCGCTGGCTGCGGCCCGAAGAAATATGCCGACGGTCATACCGATGCCGATCACGCAGCAAACGTGTCCGGAGCCAAGACAACCGGCGACCACGCCGGGATGGCGGGGATGGACATGGGTTCGTCGCATTCAGGTGCGCCGACCATGAAACTGGCGCTTGCGGAAACCGGTCCGCTTTCCGTTGGCCGATCGCAGGACATATCGTTGACGCTCACCAATATCGCCAGCGGCAAGGTGATGGGTGACGCCGACCTCGCGCTTGCACATACCAAGAAATTGCACTTGCTGATCGTCGACGGCAGCCTGACCGATTATCAACACATCCACCCACTGCCCGATCCGGCAACGCCCGGTCGCTGGCAATTCACTTTCGCGCCGAAGTTTGCACGCACTTACAAGGTCTGGGCCGATGTCACGCTGCCCGACGGTCATCAGGAATATATCGGCACCGATCTGGTCGCCGGGCGCGAGAAAGCACCGCTCCCCGACAAGGTGCCGACTTTGATCGCTACGGCTGACGGTCTGAAATTCACGCTGTCTTTCTCCCAACCGCTCAAGGTCGGCCAGGCCGCGCAGGGCCGCATCGACGTGATCGACATAAAAACCGGAAAGTCCTTCGCCGGGCTTCAACCGATCATGGGCGCATTCGGCCATATCGTCGCATTTGCGGGCGACTGGAATTCGATCGAGCATGTTCATCCGCTCGGCACAGAACCGAAGTCGGAAGGCGAGCGAAGTGGGCCGACGATTAATTTTCATATCCAGCCCGAGGAGGCCGGGGTTCTAAAGCTGTTCGCGCAAATCCGCGCCAATGGACGGGAAACGATCGTCCCGTTTACGGCGAATGTGGCACCCTGACGGGGCTGGCTGGAATAGGGTGGGAGAATGAAAATGGACGAACTCGACATGGCGCTGGCAAGGCTGGCAAATGCGCCGATTCCGGTATCGCTCGATGGCATGGAGGAGCGTGTCCTGGCCCGGCTTGACGCGATCGGCACCATGCGTAGCCCGTCGCTGGTGGCTTCTGGTGCGTTGGCAGCAATCTTCGCGCTCACCCTCGGCGTCATGATGGAGGCAGATCTGACGCGGCGCGATGTGGCGCGACAGGATGTGGCGGGACTCTTCGGCGAACCGCCCTACGCGCTTTCGACGCTGCTCGGCGCATGATCGGCCTGCGACTTCGGCAATGGCTGGCCATCGGCGGAATTGCGCTGCTTGCCGGCGTCGTCGGCGTTGCCATCGGACGCGCACTTCTGCCGACAGCCGCCCCTTCCACAATCGATTTCCATCAATTTGTGCACGAAGGGCTCGACCTCGATTCCGATCAGCGCGCGGCGCTGGAGCAATTGGAACTCCGTTTCGCCGCGCGACGACGTGCCCGCGAGCTGGAATTGCGGCGTGATAATGCTCGGTTGGCTGAGGCGATTGCCGAGGAGCATGACGCCGGGCCAAAGGTCGCCGCCGCCGTGGATCAGGCGCATATCGCGATGGGCGAACTGCAAAAAGACACGCTCGCCCACGTTTTTGCGATGCGAAAAATTTTGCGACCCGCACAGGCAACGCGGTTCGATGGAGCGGTTGTCCGGGCGCTGACCGAAGAGCGTCGGTGACGATTGATCTCGCTGCGGCCTCGGACGGCGAGCTGGCGGGTTTCGCGTTGGCAGGACATCAAGCCGCCTATGGCGAGATGATGCGGCGTCACCGCGAGCCGCTGCTTCGCCTGATCCGGGCGCATATCGGCGGCAATGACGAGGCGGTCGATGTCCTGCAGGACTGCTTCGTCGCGGCCTTTGCGAGCCTCGGCCAGCTTGACCGGGCACGGCCGATGCGCCCCTGGCTCGCACGGATCGCGATAAACAAGGCGCGCGATTGGCGGCGGCGGCGTGTGGTCCGCCAGTTCTTGTCGATGGCCGTGCCCCTGACGCCCATGATCGCCGACACGATCGCGGACGAGGTGCCGGGGTCGGACATCGTCGCGAACGATCGGGCCGCCTTGAAGGTGACGATGGCCGCGCTTGCGTCGTTGCCCGCCAACCTCAAGGAGCCGCTTATCCTGAGCACCCTGGACGGTTGGCCACAGGCGGCGATCGCCGATTTCCTCGGGATCAGCGAAAAGGCGGTCGAGACAAGGATCGGCCGAGCGCGGCACCGGCTGCGAGAACTGCTGGCGGCTTCGAACGGGTAAGGGGCGAATGCGTCTTAGCCCGGTCAACAGCGTTTACCTCAGACCCGATGCTGAATCAGACCATACGATTGCTGCTCAAAAGCAAGCTCAAGCGAGCTTGCTGGATACGGCCTTGATCGCCTTCAGCCCCGATCCGAACCGAGCGATAGCCTCGCGATTCCGCTCAAGTTCGCCATAGGGCAGATAGGATATGTCGAGGTCGGCGACGCGGCTGAACGCGGGCCGCTGCAACTGGGCGCGAACGTCCGCCTCGCGCGCATCGGGCGCTACGAGGAACAGCCCTGCGGTCGCGTGAAGGTCGCCACCGCTCAGCGCCAGGTCGAGCATCCGCACGATCCCCGAATAAATCGACGTCGAGTGCTCCACCTCGAACGCTGCAGCGACGTGATCGCCGCCCCGCTCAAGCCACAGCACGTCGATCAGCCGGATCGAATCCGCGCCCTTCGAAGCCGCGATCGTGTTGGGCAAGCGCTCAAGGCATCCGTGCCCCAATGCCGACCCGTTGAACGGGCGGCCGCGGTCGTTCGCAGCAATCCATACGTCATAGCCGAGCGCCAATCCCAAATCGCGCAGCCATGCCTGGATTTCGGTATGCGTGCGCTCGCTCTCGCCCTGCGCCATTGCCGCCTTGCTGAGCGTGCGCGCTTCCTCGCGCGCCGCCTCGAGCCGCTGGCCCCATGTGGTCAATGCCGCGCCACTCCCGTCGAGCGGAGGTGCAGGGTAGCGATCGGAACCTATATCGAACAGCAAGCCGCCGATCGCACCCAAGTCGTTCGATAGGAGGTCGCGGTATCGGTCGTTCAAATCGAGGACGCCGGTTCGCATCGCCAGAAAATGCTCCCAGCTCCCGAGCTTCACGTTCGCGCCGGTGAGCGCATTGTAGCCCTTCACGATCGCGGTGTTGAAGGGCGGCACGAGCGTGGGGTGCAAGAAGTACAGCAAGTTCGCGACAGCCGGCCCCAGCCCCTTGATTTTCAAACGGTCGATCGTGTTGATATGGCCGATGATCTCCTCGGCCGTATCGCAGCACGAACAGGCATCGAGCAGGCGGCCGAACGCGCTTTGATTCTCGGGGCTCTCGTAGATGTCGGGGATGCGGAGCTTCGGCTTCCACAGGAAGGCATGATCGGCACCCTTGAAGATCTGGCGCTGCTCAGCGACTGAATGGACGACGGTTTCGAGCGACGATCCCCGATAGGCGACGCCGAACGTACCACACTCGATCTCGCCCACAACCTGGGCGATGCCGCGCCGGATCGACCGAAAGTTCTTCAACCGCTCGTCCCAAAGAAACCAGCTCCGATAAGTCGCGCTCGGGTCGTCGCGCCAGCGAGCGATGAGACGACGGACAAGACCATCACGATCGTCGCCAGCGAGAAGGGTGTCGATCTGCACTGCCCTTAGTCCCCGTTTGTACTCGGCCCGCTGTGGCGAGTTGAACGACAGACCTAAGCTGCCGGTCGCGTTGCGTCGAGCATGACGAGTCAATTGTCGATATGAGGGCAATTACCCCGCCCCGCGTATATCAGATACATGGCCCGCGTGCCGATTGGGCCTTGACCCTAACATGGTGTCAGACCTTACATGCTCTCGGGTCGAAGGAGTCTTAAGCTATGAACGACCCTCATTCCGATTCTCACGCCGGGGGCTGCGGCTGTCCGGCAAAGCCTGCGGCCGAACAGGCCGCTGTGCCGCCGGCCTGCTGTTCGGGCGCGTCTGATACGTTGGAAGCTGCCGAACCGCCCGCCACGACGGGCGGTTGCTGCTCTGCGAACAAGGGGGCTCACGACGTCGCAAAGGTGACGGACCCGGTGTGCGGGATGACGGTCGATCCGGCAATAACGGCGCACCATGCCGAGCACGCCGGCCAAACCTACCATTTTTGCAGCGCTGGGTGTCGGACCAAGTTCGTCGTCAACCCTGATGGCTATGTCGGTGACAAGCCGAAACCGGAGCCGATGGCGACGCCGGGGGCAATGTGGACCTGCCCGATGCACCCGGAGATTCGCCGCGAAGGGCCGGGAACCTGCCCGATCTGCGGCATGGGGCTCGAACCTGAAGAACCTTCGCTTGACGATGCGCCCAACCCCGAGCTGGTCGATTTCACGCGGCGACTGTGGGTGGCGGGCGTGCTCACCATGCCGCTGCTGGCGATCTCGATGGTCTCTGAGATGCTCGGGGTCCAGTTCGTACCGCCCGCGATAAATCCTTGGCTGCAGCTAGCGCTGACCGCGCCGATCGTGCTGTGGGCCGGCTGGCCGTTCTTCCAGCGCGGCTGGACCTCGATCGTTACCCGCCACCTCAACATGTTCACCCTGGTCTCGATCGGCGTCGGCGCGGCGTTCGCCTACAGCGTGGTCGCGACCGTTGCGCCCGGGCTGTTCCCGCTATCATTCCAGATGCACGGCATGGTGCCGATCTATTACGAGGCGGCGGGTGTCGTCGTGACACTGGTGCTGCTCGGCCAGGTGCTCGAACTGCGCGCCCGCGCCGCGACAGGCCGCGCCATCCGCGCATTGCTAAACCTCGCGCCGAAGACCGCCCGACGTATTGGCGCAGACGGCGAGGAAGAAGAGGTTGCATTGGCCGACGTGGTCGCGGGCAACCATCTTCGGGTGCGGCCGGGCGAAGCGGTGCCGGTCGATGGCGTGGTGGTAGAAGGGCGATCCTCGGTTGACGAGGCGATGTTGACCGGCGAACCCGCGCCGGTGCTGAAGGAAGGCGGCGCGAGCGTGACCGGCGGGACCGTGAACGGCACCGGCGCGCTGGTGATCGAGGCGCGCGCGGTCGGATCGGACACGGTCCTCGCGCGGATCGTTAAGATGGTGGCCGAGGCGCAGCGAAGCCGCGCGCCGATCCAGGCAGTGGCGGACCGCGTGTCGGGCTGGTTCGTCCCGCTCGTCGTCGCCATCGCGATCGTGACGTTCATCGTCTGGACTCTGGTAGGCCCCGAACCCAGGTTCGGCCACGCGCTGCTTAATGCCATCGCGGTGCTGATCATTGCCTGCCCGTGCGCGCTCGGGCTGGCGACGCCGATGTCGATCATGGTCG
>DHHS01000095.1:9004-13908 GCA_002403415.1 Sphingomonas sp. UBA4766
GCCGATGTCGATCATGGTCGGCACCGGGCGCGGCGCGGTCGCGGGGGTGTTGGTCAAGGACGCCGAAGCGCTGCAAATGATGGCTGCTGTCGATACGCTGGTGATCGACAAGACCGGGACGCTGACCGAGGGACGCCCGGCACTGATGGCCGTCGAGACGACAAATGGCTTCGAACGGGCCGACGTGCTCGCAGCGGCAGCGGCGGTCGAAGCGCGGTCCGAGCACCCGCTCGCCCAGGCTGTTGTCGCTGGCGCGCGCGACGACGAACTGAAGGTGGTGTCGGTCGATGGCTTTGATTCGCAGACCGGTCTCGGCGTCAGTGGCAAGGTGGATGATCGCGACATAGCCGTCGGCAACGCAGCCCAGATGGAGCGCGTCGGTGCCGATGTCGCATCGCTGCTCCAGATTGCCGACCGACACCGCGCCGAAGGTGCCGGTGTGATGTTCGTGGCCATCGATGGCCAGCTCGCAGGGCTGCTGGCAGTCGCCGATCCGATCAAGGTGTCGGCGCGCGACGCCATCGCCGCGCTGCGCCAGGAAGGGCTCCGGATCGTGATGCTCACCGGCGATGCGCGAGGAACGGCCGATGCCGTTGCCACGGCTATCGGCGGCATCGACGAGGTTCACGCCGGCCTGAAGCCCGAGGACAAGGCTCGGATCGTTGGCGAGCTTAAGGCAAAAGGCGCGAAGGTGGCGATGGCGGGGGACGGCATCAACGACGCGCCCGCGCTCGCTGCAGCCGATGTCGGCGTGGCGATGGGCACCGGCACCGATGTCGCGATCGAAAGCGCAGGGATGACGCTAACCAAAGGTGATCTCGCCGCGATGGTCCGCGCGCGTCGTCTGGCGAAGGCGACGATGCGCAACATCCGCCAGAACCTGTTCTTCTCGTTCCTGTTCAATGGCATCGGCGTGCCGGTGGCGGCGGGGGTGCTGTATCCGGTGACGGGCATCCTGCTGTCGCCGATGATCGCGGGAGCAGCCATGGCGCTATCGAGCTTCACCGTCGTCACCAATGCACTGCGGCTGAATGCGACGAAACTGTGAAGATCGGGCCTGCCTCCGACGCGAGCGGCGTCTCGCAGCGGATGATCCGCCATTACGAGACGATCGGCCTGATCCCGTCGGCGCCGCGCCGCGACAGCGGCTACCGCGATTATGCCGATGCCGACGTCCACCGCTTGCGCTTCATCGCCAATGCGCGCGACCTTGGCTTCCCGATCGAGGAGATCAGAACATTGCTGGAACTGTGGACCGATGCCGCACGATCGAGCGGCGACGTCAAACGGCTCGCAACCATGCGAGCCGACGAACTCGGGCGCAAGGCCGCTGCGCTCGAGGCGATGCGTCGCGCGCTGCTCGATCTTGCCACGCGTTGCCACGGTGACGATCGCCCCGATTGCCCGATCATCGACAATCTCATCGGCGGTGCCCCGGTCCGATAGCCGAGGCGCTATTTCCCTGACGACCAGTGGATGTGCACGATCTTCCAGTTCCCGGTGTTGCGACGCAGGATCATCGTCTCGGTCGACGCGCTGTCGATTGTCCGCCCCTTGTAACTGCCCGTCGTCCGCGATTGCGTCGCGATCCATGCCATCGTCGCATCGGCATCGCCCGATTGCGCCGTTACCGTCCGGATCGTTGCACGCGAGAACGCCGCGTCGGCGGGAAGATGATGCGCCGCATATTCGGCCTTGTTACGCTCGACCCCGCCACTTTCGTAGATCAGCGCGTCGTTCGCCAGCAACGCGGCGGTCGCGTCAAGTTCTCCCTCCCGCAGCGACCGGTGAAAGGCATCGACCACTGCGGCCGCCGCGCGCGCCGCCTCGGGCAGTGTTGCGCTGACTCCTCCCTTCTTGGCGGGTCCATGGGCTTGTCCGGGAATTGCCAGCAGCGGCAGCGAGATCGACAGGCAGAACGCTGTCAGACATGAACGCATTTGTGATTTCCCTCTCTGCGATACGAATTCGCTGCTCCAGCGACGGCGATCGACCGTTCGCCAATCAGGCTGATTGCAGCGCTAAGGCATCACACACAACCGCTAGAGTTTGTCGATCGACTCGATTTCGGCAGTCTTGCCGTCCCAGCGGAACGTGAACTTGACCTTGTCTCCAACCTTCAGGCCGCCAAGCTGACCGTCCTTGGCCGTAAAACCCATCGTCATTGCTGGCCAGCTGAGTTCCGCCACGGGTCCATGTGCGAGGCTGATCTTGCCGGTGCCGGGGTCGATGGCGGT
Source organism: Sphingomonas sp. UBA4766 (assembly GCA_002403415.1). Classification (GTDB taxonomy): domain Bacteria; phylum Pseudomonadota; class Alphaproteobacteria; order Sphingomonadales; family Sphingomonadaceae; genus Sphingomonas. The sequence continues at coordinate 11,242 of DHHS01000095.1, forward strand.
AATCGATCCCTCCCCCGATGCGGACTTGGGTTCGGATAGAGCGGTAGCGCCCGTCGCGGCATTGCCGTTAGCCTGCGTCGTCGGCGCAGGATTGGTGCAGGCGGCGACCAGCAATGCGAGCCCGAAAATGACGACCTTCTTCATGGTGCAACTCCTTCATCGATCTGCGTGGATGGTGTGCGGCGTCGCCGCATCAGTAGATATCCCGCCGGGATGACCAGCATCGACAACAGCGGCGCGGTAAGCATGCCGCCGATCATCGGCGCGGCAATGCGGCTGGTAACTTCCGAGCCCGTGCCGGTGCCAATCAGGACGGGGAACAACCCCGCCAGGATCACCGCCACGGTCATTGCCTTGGGCCGCACGCGCAGCAGCGCGCCTTCGCGCACCGCCGCCTCGACATCGGCGGGAGCGGGATCGAAGCCGCGCTCAGCAAGCGCGTGCTTGAGGTAGATGAGCATCACCACCCCGAACTCCGCCGCGACACCCGCCAGCGCGATGAACCCAACGGCGGTTGCGACCGACTGATTATAGCCGAGCAGCCAGAGCAGCCAGAACCCGCCGGTGAGTGCAAACGGCAGCGTCGCCATCACCAGCAGCGCCTCGTCGAACCGCCCGAACGTGACGTATAGCAATACGAAGATGATCAGTAGCGTCGCGGGCACGACCACCGTTAAACGCTCCCGCGCGCGTGCGAGATATTCGAATTGCCCGGTGAAGCTCACGCTGATCCCCGGCGGCAGCTTGACCTCGCGGTCAATCACCCGCTGCAGATCCGCAACAATCGACGTCAGGTCGCGCCCGCGCGCATCGACATAAATCCACGTTACCGGCCGGCCATTCTCACTGCGCAGCATCGGTGGGCCTTCGCTGGTGCTGATCTTGGCGACGGTGCCCAACGTCACCTGCTGGCCGCCGGGGGTCAGGAAGCGCAGGTTGCGCAGCGCGTCCACACTGTCGCGCAGCTCGCGTGGGTAGCGCACGCTGATCGGATAACGCGCCAGCCCCTCGACCGTTTGGCCGACCGTCTCGCCGCCGATCGCGCTGGAGACGACCGATTGAACATCGGCGATGTTCATCCCGAATCGGGCAGCGGCGAACCGGTCGATATCGACATCGATATAGCGCCCGCCGGTCAGCCGCTCCGCCAGCACTGAACTGACATCGGGCACCGTCTTCGCCACCGTTTCGATCCGCTTGGCGGTAGTGTCGATCTGGGAGATGTCAGCGCCCGCAACCTTGATACCAATCGCGCTCTTGATGCCGGTTGCCAGCATGTCGATCCGGTTGCGGATCGGCGGTATCCAGAAATTGGCGAGGCCGGGGGCTTTCACCGCATGATCAAGCGCATCGACCAGCTTGTCGGGCGTCATCCCTGCGCGCCACTGGTCGCGCGGCTTGAAGCGGATCGTGGTTTCGAACATTTCCATAGGCGCGGGGTCGGTCGCGGTCTCGGCGCGACCGGCCTTGCCGAACACACTGTCGACCTCTGGCACCGTCTTGATCAGCCGGTCGGTCTGCTGGAGCAATTGTGCGGCCTTGGCGGTCGAAATGCCAGGCAGCGCGGAGGGCATGTAGAGCAGGTCGCCCTCGTCGATCTGCGGCATGAACTCGCCGCCTAATTGCGACAGCGGGAACAGGCTGGTCGCAAAGACGAGTCCGGCAATCACCAGCGTCCGCTTGGGGTGGACGAGGACCCAATCAAGCGCCGGGCGATAGATCGCGGTCAGCACCCGGTTGATCGGGTTCGCGCTTTCCGCCGGGATGCGGCCCCGGATCAGATATCCCATCAGCACCGGCACCAAGGTCACCGACAGGATCGCGGCGGCGGCCATCGCATAGGTCTTGGTGAAGGCGAGCGGTGCGAACAGCCGCCCTTCCTGCCCCTGCAGCGCGAACACGGGAATGAACGACAGCGCGATGATCATCAGGCTGAGGAATAGCGCGGGGCCAACTTCCGCCGCCGCCTCGGCGATCACCGTCCAGCGCGCTGCACCCTTCAGCTCGGCATCGGGATTGTCCCGCGTCCAATGCTCCAGATGCTTGTGCGCATTCTCGATCATCACCACAGCCGCATCGACCATCGCGCCGATTGCGATCGCAATCCCGCCCAGCGACATGATGTTGGCGTTGATGCCCTGGGTGCGCATGACGATGAACGCGGCGACAATGCCGAGCGGCAGCGTCACCACCGCGACCAGCGCCGATCGGACGTGCCATAGGAACAGCGCGCAGACGATCGCGACGACAATGAATTCCTCGATCAACTTGCTCGTAAGGTTGTCGACCGAACGCCCGATCAGCGCCGAGCGGTCATAGGTCGGCACGATCTCGACGCCTGGCGGCAAGCTGGCTTTCAAGGTTTCGAGCTTGGCCTTGACTGCGCTGATCGCGGCGCGCGCATTGGCGCCCGAGCGAAGCACGATGATGCCCCCTGCGACCTCACCTTCGCCGTTCAGTTCGGCGACCCCGCGCCGCATGTCCGGCCCCACCTGCACCGTCGCGACATCGGCGAGCGTCACCGGCACGCCGCCCGCGGTCGTTTTGATCGGCAGCGCGCGGAAGTCGTCGAGATTAGCGAGATAGCCGCTTGCGCGGACGATATATTCGGTCTCGGCCTGCTCGATGACCGAGCCCCCGGCTTCCTGATTGCCGCGTTTGATCGCG
>DHHS01000100.1:0-9128 GCA_002403415.1 Sphingomonas sp. UBA4766
CGGGCTGTTTCGGCGGCGAGCCGCACGGAACCCGATAGCCCTGCCTCCGGCGCCGGATTTATGATGCAGCGATAGCCGTGCGCGGCGAAATCAACGGCGGTGGCCGACACAATCGCCGCTCGGTCGAGAAACGCGATCGGTGCCAGCGCGGCAACCGCGTGGAGCGCCAGCGGTGTGCCGCACAGGTCCGCGCTCAGCTTGTCCGCTTCCCCAAAGCGATGCGATTGCCCGGCGGCGAGCAGCGCGAGCAGCACCCGACCGGGGTCGATCATCCCGCTTGGCGGTCGGGCGGTGCGTTGAACGCCGCGATCATCGCAGCCGCAATCGACAGTGCAATCTCCGCCGGGCCAACCGCACCGATATCGAGCCCGACGGGCGCGTCGATCCGTTCAAGCGCGACCGCTGCCACCCCCGCCATCGCCAGCCGGTCGCGCCGTGCCGCATGGCTGCGCCGCGAGCCAAGTGCGCCGACATAAGCGGCCGGACTGGCCAGAGCAGCAATCAGCGCGGGGTCGTCGATCTTGATGTCATGGCTCAAGGTAACGATTGCGGTGGCGGGATCGGGGCGGAGCGCCGCAATCGCTTCATCGGGCCAGCGATCGTCGAGCGTCACGCCGGGAAAGCGCTCTGCCGTCAAAAACCGGGCGCGTGGGTCGATCACCGTCACCGCCACCCCGATTTCGCGCGCGAGGCCGGCCAGTGCCTGCGCAATCTGCACCGCGCCGATGATCAGCAGGCGGCGGGGCGGATCATATCGGTTGACGAAGGCACCCGCGCACTCGCCCAGCTTCGATTGGCCGGTCGCAAGGTCGGTTGAAACGTTTGTTCGTTCGCCGCGCGCGCGTGCTTCTGCGATCTGCGCGAACAGGGCAGGCGGGAAGCCCGTATCACTCACCTGCTGGACCAGCACGTCAATCTCGCCGCCGCAAGGCAGCCCGACTTCCCAGGCGGCCGCATCGGCGACGCCGTAATGCTTGAGCTGCGCCGGGGCGCCCGCGATCACATCGGCGGCGGTGGCGAGGATGTCGCTTTCGACGCAGCCGCCCGAGACTGACCCTTCAAAGCGGCCATCGCCGTGCACGATCATATGGCTCCCGCGCGGTCGTGGCGCCGATCCCCAGGTCGAGACGACGGTGGCGAGCGCCATTGGCGCGCCCGCCCACTGCGCCGCAGCGGTCAGGACGGAGTCGTTGTCGGCCATCGCGTCAAACCGGCGGCAAATGGGGAAGGATCTGATCGAGCGTCATCGGCCAGTCGCGCACCCGCACCCCGCACGCATTATAGACCGCATTGGTGATCGCCGCACCCACGCCCGAAATGCCCAACTCGCCCAGGCCCTTCGCGCCGACCGGGCTGGCATGTTCGTCGATTTCCTCGATGAAATAGGCTTCGATCTGCGGGACATCGGCGTTTACCGGGATGTGATATTCGCCCAGATCGCGATTGACATAGGCCCCGGTGCGCGGGTCGAGAATGGCGGCCTCGTGCAGCGCATAGCCCAGGCCCCAGATCATCCCGCCAATCGCCTGACTGCGCGCGGTTTTAGCGTTCAGGATGCGACCGCAGTCAAACACCCCCATAAGGCGCCGCACGCGGACTTCGCCGGTGACGGCGTGGACCGCGACTTCGGCAAACTGCGCGCCGTAAGTGCCCTGGCTATAGGCGCGGCTGTTCTTGCCGGGGTGGATCGCGCCGATGGCTTCGATCGGGGCGTCGCCGACCAGCTCGCCAATTGACACACGCCGGTTGCCCGCGATCGCGTGCCCGTCCTTCAGCGTCATGTCGTTGGGCGTCGCGCCCATCCGCGTCGCGAGTTCGGCGATAATATCCTCGCACGCCAGCAGCACCGATGAGCCGCTCGACGCCGCGCCAAATGACCCGCCCGACCCCGCGCCATCGGGATGGTTCGAATTGCCCAGCGCCACGCGCACGTGTTCGATCGGGAGGCCCAGCGCCTCCGCGGCGATCTGCGCTAGGATCGTGTAGGTGCCGGTGCCGATGTCGGTCATGTCGGTTTCAACTTCGGCTACCCCCGCCGGGGTGAGGCGGACGCGCGCGACACTGTCAGCCAGGAAATTCACTCGCGCGGCGGTCGCCATGCCCAGCCCGATCAGCCAATCGCCCTCGCGCCGCTGGCCCGGTGTCGCGGCCCGCGCGTCCCAGCCGAAGCGGCGGGCACCTTCGTCATAACAGTCGATCAGGCGGCGGGTGGAAAAGGGTTTGCCGCTGGTCGGGTCGGTCGCAGGTTCATTGACCTTGCGAAATACGATCGGGTCCATCCGAAGCGCTTCGGCCAGTTCGTCCATCGCGGTCTCAAGCGCCATCATGCCAACCGCTTCGCCGGGCGCACGCACCGCTCCGGCGGCGGTGACGTTCAGCTTGACGATCTTCGTCGTGAATTGCCGCGCCGGGGCGGCGTAAAGCGAGAGCGCGCCGAGCGCGACGGGTTCGAAAAACGCCAGGCCCGTTTTCTGGCTGACAATGCTGTCCTGCGCCATCGCGGTCAGCACGCCATCAGGAGTTGCGGCAAGGCGCACACGCTGATGCGTGTCGGAGCGGCCATAGACCGAGTGGAATAACTGCTGGCGGGTGAGCGCAACCTTTACCGGGCGGCCAACCTTTTGCGCGGCAATCGCGGCGAGCACGGTTTCCGGCCCGCCAATCTTCCCGCCAAAGCCGCCGCCGATATAGGGCGACAGCACATGGATATTCTCAACCGGTATGCCGAGTGAATTGGCCAGCACCGGCGTAAAGCCGCGCATGATCTGAATGGCGCCATAGAGTGTTAGCCGGTCGTCATCCCATTCGGCGATTGCGGCGTGCGGCTCCATCGCGGCGTGGACGTGATACGGCGTTGAATAGGTGACGTCGACGCTGACGGGCGCCGTGGCGATCGCGGCGTCGACATCGCCGATGACGATATTGGGGAGCATCGCGCCCTGATGCGGGTCTTGCGCGCTGCCCTGGTTCGCGAGCGTGTCGAACTTGCCCTTGGCCTGGACATAATCGATGCGCACGGCATGGGCCGCGTCGCGCGCCACCTCAAAACTGTCGGCCACGACGATGCCGATGATCTGACCATAGCTTTCGAGCGTGCCGTCATGGCGCGGATGCTGGGCCGCGCGGATGATGTGCGATTCGCTGGGGATGCGCGGGTCATCGGTGATGATGGCGAGCACGCCGGGCATGGCGGCCGCTGCGCTGGTGTCGACGCTGCGCACTGCGCCGACCGCGACCGTGGCGGTGATCGCATAGCCATATGCGAGCTTGCCCTGCGGCACTTGTTCAGCGGCATAGCGGGCCGCCCCCGTGACTTTGGCGACGCCGTCGATCCGGTCGATCCCCCGGCCCAGTATGCCCTGCACACTGCGCGTCAGCGCGTGGCGCCCGAAATCGGCGTCCATCGTGAATTCGCTCATGCGACCGCTCCCGTCAGTTCGCGAAGCGTCGCGGTCAGCGTGCGGCGCATCAGCGGGATTTTGAAATCATTATGACCCTGTCCACGCGCGTCGCGCAGCAGCGCGTCGGCGGCGCCCTCAAATGCTGCTGTGCTTGGTGCCTGCCCGATCAGCGCTGCCTCGACTGCCGGGTCGTGCCAGGGCATGGGGGCCAGCCCGCCAAAGGCGAGGCGTGCCGAGGTAATGACGCCCACCTCAACCGCCACAGCGGCGGCAACCGACACCAGCGCAAATGCATAGGAGGCACGGTCGCGCACCTTGCGATAGGCTTGCGCGCCGGGTGGCGGGTTGGGCAGTTCGACATAGGTGATAAGCTCGCCCGGCATCAGGCAGTGCTCAACGGCGGGGGTATCGCCGGGTAAGCGATACAGATCACCGAGCGAAATCCGCCGCCGGTCGCCGCCGGGCAGCAGCGTTACCACCGCTGCGTCCAGTGCGCGCAGCGCGACCGCCATGTCGCTGGGGTGGGTGGCGATGCAGTCATCGCTCGCCCCAAGCACCGCGTGGATGCGGTTGAACCCGCCTTGCGCGTTACATCCGGTGCCCGGCGCGCGCTTGTTGCACGGCGCGGCGGTGTCGTAAAAATAATAGCAGCGGGTGCGTTGCAGCAGATTGCCGCCGGTCGTCGCCTTGTTGCGGAGCTGGGCCGACGCGCCTGACAACAGCGCGCGTGCCAGCATCGGATAGTTCTCGCGGATCAGCGGATGCGCGGCCAGATCGCTATTGGGCACCAGCGCGCCGATCCGCACGCCGCCATCCAGCGGCTCCACCTGCGCGAGGTCGAGGCGGCTGATATCGATCAGCGTCGACGGCGTTTCGATCTGGAGCTTCATCAGGTCGAGCAAATTAGTGCCGCCCGCAATGAACGTCGCGCCGTCCACGCTCGCCGCGACGGCCGCATCCGCACTTTCGGCGCGGGTGTAGTCAAACATTTTCATGCGCCTGCCCCTTCACGGATTGCGGGTGCCACGGCGACGACATCGGCAATCGCATCGACGATATTTGGATAGGCCGAACAGCGGCACAAATTGCCGCTCATCCGCTCTGAAATCTCCTCCTCGTTCAGGCTGACGCTGTCGAGCGTGGCACTGACATGGCTGGGCATCCCTGCCTGCACCTCTGCCAGCATCCCGACCGCCGACATGATCTGACCCGGTGTGCAGAAGCCGCACTGAAACCCGTCATGGCGCACAAACGCGGCTTGCATGGGGTGGAGTGTGTCGCCATCGGCCAGCCCCTCGATCGTCGTGATCGCGTCGCCTTCGTGCATCACCGCCAGTGTCAGGCAGGCATTGATGCGCCGGCCATTGACCAGCACGGTGCATGCGCCGCATTGCCCATGGTCGCACCCCTTTTTGGTGCCAGCGAGTCCCAGATGATCGCGCAGCAGATCGAGCAGCGACGTGCGGATATCGGCCTTGGCCTCCCACACAGTGCCATTGACGGTGAATTGCATGCGATGGGCCCCTTTTACCGAAAGACATGCGTTCAGAAGAGCCCTAAAGGTGGGGCGCAATCACGGCGGGGGCAAGGGATGCGCGCGATTATTACTGCACTGGCGGTGCTGGCCTGCGGGGCGGCGGAAGCGAAGGAGCGGGTGCCGGTGAAGGAAAAGGTGCTGGTTATTGCCCATCGCGGCGCAAGCGGGCTGCGGCCCGAACATACGCTGGCGGCCTATGCACTCGCGATCGAGCAGGGCGCCGATTTCATCGAACCCGACCTGGTGCTGACCAGGGATAATGTGCTGGTCGCGCGGCACGAAAACGACATTACCGGCACCACCGATGTCGCCGCTCACCCCGAATTTGCGATGCGCAAGGCGACGAAGATGATCGACGGGCAGGCGCATACCGGCTGGTTTACCGAGGATTTCACGTTGACCGAGCTGAAAACGCTGCGCGCGCGCGAGCGGCTGGCGCAGCTCCGCCCGGTGAGTGCCGCGTTTGACGGGCGTTTCGAGGTGCCGACGTTTGCGGAAGTGATTGCGCTCGCGAAAAAGCACGGCGTCGGGATTTATCCCGAGACCAAACACCCCAGCTACTTCAGGGCGATCGGTCAACCGATGGAAGCGCGGTTGGTTGCCGCGTTGCAGGCAGCGGGTTGGGATTCGGCCTCGGCGCCGGTGTTCATCCAGTCGTTTGAGGTCAACAACCTCAAAGCGCTGCACACCATGACCAAGGTGCGGCTTATCCAGTTGATGGACGGCAGCAGCGCCCCGCCCGATGGCGCCGCGCCCAGCTATGCCGCGATGGCGACGCCTGAGGGGCTGAAGGCGGTGGCTGCCTATGCTTACGGAATTGGCCCGAACAAGGCGATGATCTGGCGTGGGGAGGGGGCGCCGACCACCCTGGTCGCCGATGCCCATGCCGCCGGGTTGAAGGTGCATCCCTGGACGTTCCGCGCCGAAAATGCGTTCCTGCCGACCGCGTTGCGACGCGGGCCCGACCCGGCTGGGCACGGCGCGGTGGCCGACGAAATTCGGGCTCATATCGGCTTTGGCGTTGATGGCTTTTTCACTGACTTCCCCGCGATTGGGGTTGAGGCGCGCAAAGGCGGGCGGCAGGGCGTTCACCGACCATAATCGGCGTAATCGCGGGCGCGGCCCTTTTGCAGATACGCTGCAGCGTGATATGAAGGCGTTATGGCAAGTGTTACGCATGTTCTGACTCGTCCGCCCGACGGCGCGGATGCGGATTGGACCATCCCGCAGGGATGGGACGCCTACACCACCGAAGAGCATGGCATTTGGGACACTCTCTATGCGCGTCAGCTTGCTTTGCTCCCCGGCCGCGCATCGGCTGCGTTCCTGCGCGGGCTGGAGGCGCTCCGCCTATCGGAGGCGGGGATTCCCAATTTTGAGGAATTGTCGCAGCGGCTGATGGCGCTGACTGGGTGGCAGGTGGTGGCGGTGCCCGGCCTTGTCCCCGATGATGTGTTTTTCGATCACTTGGCTAATCGCCGGTTCGTGGCGGGCAATTTCATTCGCCGTGCCGACCAGCTCGATTATCTCGAAGAGCCCGATGTTTTTCACGACGTGTTCGGCCATGTGCCTTTGCTCGCCGACCCGGTCTTTGCCGATTACATGGCGGCTTATGGCCGGGGCGGGCTGCGCGCGTTCGAGCTCGGGGGCGAGATATATCTTAAATATTTGTCGCGGCTTTACTGGTATACGGTCGAATTCGGGCTGGTCGAGGAAGGTGGCGCTTTGCGCATTTACGGATCCGGCATCGTATCGTCGGGCGCTGAAAGCGTGTTCGCGCTGGATGATGGTAGCCCCAACCGGATTGGTTTTGATCTGGAACGGGTAATGCGCACCGAATATCGAATTGATGATTTTCAGCAGAATTATTTTGTCATCCCCAGCTTTGACGAATTGTTGCGGGTGACGGTGGAGACTGATTTCGCGCCGGTCTATGCAGCGGTGGCCGCGCAGGACACGATCCGCATCGCTGACATTCTGCCCGGCGACCGCGTGTTCACGCGCGGCACCCAAGCCTATGCACAGGCGCGCGCCGGGGCAAAGCTGGTCTGAGCGGCACTACCAGCGTTCAGCGTCGCGGAGGCCCCGCCCCGTCGCACCGCGCAGCCGAAAATCGGGGCGCTTTCGCAGGCGCAGGATCGTCCAGTCGCCCAGTACCAGCCGTTCCGCCACCCGGCATCCCTGACGGCGGTAAGCAGTCGCAACCGCCTCCGCCTGACGCGTCAACAATCCGGCGAGCACAATCTGCGCGCCCGGCGCTGCAATCGCGGCGAAATCGCCCGCCATCTCGATGAGTGGGGCCGCCAGAATATTGGCGATCACGAGATCATAGGGCGCGCGCTCAATCACCAGCGGCGACGCGACGCCATCCGCCACCCCCAGCGCCACCCGCCCGCGCGAGAGGCCGGTCGGCACGCCGTTTACCGCTGCATTTTCGGCGCTGACGTCGATCGACACAGGGTCGATGTCGGTCGCAGTGGCAAAAGCACGCGGCCACAGATGGAGGGCAGCAAAGGCGAGCAGGCCAGTGCCCGTGCCCAGATCGATCAGGCTGTCCACCCGCGTTCCCCGCCGCGCCATGGCATCAAGCATCATCAGGCAGCCGGTAGTGGTCTCATGATGACCGGTACCAAACGCCCGGCTTGCCTCGATCCGGTAAGCGCGCACGCCCGCCGGCACGGCATCGGCAAAGGCGGCGGTGTGGACGAAAAAGCGCGCGGCATGGACCGGGGGCAAGCTGATCTGGCTCATCGTCACCCAATCGGCATCGGCGATGCGTTCGGGCTTAGCCGTGATGGCGGCGGCGGAGGGCACCAGCGCGCGTACGGCCTTTAGCGCGGCGGCGCTCGGTTTCTCCTCGAAATAGGCGTCGAGCCGCCAGCGTTCGGCGTCGTCCTCGACCTCTTCGGTAGTCATCAGCACGGGGGGCGGATCAAGCCCGAGATCGTCAATCGCCCCTAACGCTTCCGCCTCGGCGCGGGTGCAGGGCAGGGTAAGTTTCCAGCTATCGGACATAGCTGGCACCATTCACATCGAGCACCGCGCCGGTCATCGACGGTGGTGCTTCCAGCGCGCAGAAGCGGGCGGCGGCGGCGACTTCGGCGGGGTCAGCGACACGGCCGAGCGGAATGTCGGCGAGCAATTTGTCGCCGCCTCTGCTCGCCAGATAGTCGTCGGCCATCCCGGTCATGGTAAAACCGGGGCAAATCGCAAACGCCAAGATTCCGTCACGGGCATAGCCGCGCGCGATGGTCTTGGTCATCGCCACCATCCCGGCCTTTGACGCGGCATAATGCCAGTGATCGGGTGAATCGCCGCGATAAGCGGCGCGGCTGGCGATGTTGACGATGCGGCCCGCGCGCCCGTTTGCCCGCCAATGCAGCACGGCGAGACGGCAGAGCGCGGCCGATGCGCCGAGGTTTACTTGCATCGTCCGGGTCCAGCCATCGGCCCAGTCATCTGGGTCTCGGTCGATCGGATTGGCTTCGAAAATGCCGGCATTGTTGATGAGCACGTCGATCCCCCCGCCGCTCTGCTCAAGCGCTGCGGCCCATAGTTTCGCGGGGGCTGTCGGGTCGGTGAAATCGGCGGCAATGCCGCTGGCGGTGCCATGGCCGATAACGGCTATGTCGGGCAGGCTAAGCGCGTCCGCGATGGCCGCGCCGATGCCTCGGCTGCTGCCGGTGACAAGAATATGGATCATCGCCATCGCTTAGCGCGGCGCGTCGTGAAAGGGAAATTGCGCGGCTGCGCTTATTCGGCAACCTTGGCGATGAAATCGCCCGCGCGGCTGCTAAGCGCGTTCAGTTCGACGTGAAGTGTGGCAAAACCGGCGCCGACGCGGTCGATGTCGCTCGCAACACCCTCGGTGCCGCGGCGAATCGTGTCGATCGTATGGGACATGGTGTCTGCGGCGAGCGCGGTCTGGTCGACGGCGGCGGTGATCGACATGACGGTCCGCGCTTGTTCGGCAAATACTTGCTGGACCCGCTTGGCGCTTTCGCGCACGTCAGCGACCGATTTGAAGATGGCAGCGTTGGTTTCAACCGTCGATCGGCCCGCGGCTTGAATAACCGCAATCTTGGCAGCGATATCATCGGTCGCGCGTGCGGTTTGGTTGGACAGGCTCTTGACTTCCTGCGCCACGACGGCAAAGCCGCGCCCTGCATCGCCCGCGCGCGCCGCCTCGA
>DHHS01000100.1:9441-18901 GCA_002403415.1 Sphingomonas sp. UBA4766
CGCGCCGCCTCGATCGTGGCATTCAGGGCGAGCAAATTGGTCTGCCCGGCAATGTCGCGGATCAGGCCCAGGATCGATTCGATCGATTGCGCGTGATCGCTGAACGCCGCCGATGCCTCCATCGCGGCGCGCGCCTGATCGGCGGCCTGAGTCGCGATGGCCCCCGTTGCCCCCACTTCGCCCGCTGCGGTTTCGATCGCATGCATCAGCCCGCCGGCCGTCTCGGCTGCCTGCCGCATGGCTTCTGCCGATTGTTCAGCCGCAATTGCGACTTCGCTGGTCTTGTCGAGCATCCCGCGCGCCGAGGCCGAGGCTGCCTGTGCCTCATCCTTGAGCTGGCGGCCGAGCGTGGCGCTGTTGGCGACGGTCTCTGCGATCACGTTTTTGAACAGGCTCGATTCCTGCTGGCGCTGTTCGCGGGCCGCGCGACTTTCAAGATTGCCCAGCCACGACAGCATCGCCTCGGTTTCGATGCAGGCAATGCGTTGCGCCACATCGACCAGCCGTGAATACCTTTCGATATCATCACCAACATAGTTGAGCAACAGTTTCATACCATGGCTATAGGCGCCATTGTAGCTAGAAATTAAAGCCGACACAGGCGTGCCGGCATGATAGGCTTCGGTTACTTGACGAGCAGCAATCTTACACCATTCATCATCGAATGGACTGCCAAATTTTTTTATTGTAAATTCAGTGGTTCGTTTTATTCTTTTTTCGATCACATCGGGTGTGAATGACGACCGGTGTTTATCCATGTGCGGAAGTTTGAGGAACCGGACCCAGAAGTCCTTTGCGATCTCACCGGCAATCAGATCCATGAATGAACCAAGATCGCGATGATTGGCGCTTATTGCACCATCGAGATCATAGGGCGCAATCCGCTCGCGTGCCGAACGATTGTCTTCTCCCCACAGAATCTCTGCCCGTGAGAGCTCAACGGCGTGTGTCATGCTGCAACCTTTGAAATAAAGTCGCCCGCCGTTACCTTCAGCGATCCCAGCTTGGCCTCGAATGCATCGAAACCTTGCCCAACTTGTTCAATGTCGGTGGCAACGCTTTCGGTATCCTCGCGGATGGTGGCGATGGTGTTGGACATCGAGTCGGCGGCCAGCGCCGTTTCATCGACCGATGCGGTGATAGCGGTCACGGTCTGTGCCTGCATTTCCATCGCTGCCCGGATTTTCTCAGCCGACAATTGCACCTCGGCAACGGTGGCGCGGATGGAGGCATTGGTGTCCACGGTCGAACGCGTTGCCGACTGGATGGCGGCAATTTTGGCAGCGATATCGTCGGTTGCGCGCGCGGTCTGGTTAGCGAGGCTTTTGACTTCCTGCGCGACAACGGCAAAGCCGCGCCCCGCATCGCCCGCGCGGGCCGCCTCGATCGTGGCATTCAGGGCGAGCAAGTTGGTCTGCCCGGCAATGTCGCGGATCAGGCCCAGAATCGATTCGATCGACTTGGCATGTTCCGACAGCGTTTCGGACATGCCGACGGCAACGCCCGCCTGGCTGGCGGCACGAGTGGCGATGTCGGCGGCGGCCTCCACTTCGGAGCGCGCATCCTCGATCGCGCGGATCAGCCCGGCGGCGGTTTGCGCGGCTTCGCGCATCGCGACGGCGGATTGTTCGGCGGCGGCGGCCACTTCGCTGGTCTTGCCCAACATGCCGCGCGTCGATGTCGACGTGCGCCCGGCCTGGCCGCGCAGCGCTGCGCCTTCGAGCGAGACGCCCTCGACCATTTTGGCGATCCCCTCGCGAAATTCGGCGGCAAGCCGGTCGCGCGATGTTTGCGCGCTGTGGTCGCGATAGGCATTGTAGATGGCGACCGTTATTTCGCCTTCGAGTGCGGAGAGGCGCATCAACGTGTCGATCAATGTGGGCAGGCGTGCGTCACTCCGGTCGATCTGGCGGAGCAATACCTCCATTGCCGCCCGGTCGCTAAAGCTGATCATCGAAAGGAGTGCCATCGGCGACACCCCGGCGGCATAGGCCGCTGCGACCGATCGTTCGATCGATTCGATCCAGGTTCGGCCCGACGTGTTCAAGAAGCGGTTGCGCAGGAATTCAGCGCCCGCGTCGATCATCTTCTGCGTATCCATCGGTGCCCATTGGCGCTGATCGCCAAAACAGCGTTGCCATTGCTGCCAATAAGCCTCTGCAATAAAACGGATTTCGGATTCCAGCACAGTCCAGACGTCGCGGCTTGCGCTCGCAAGCGACCCATCAAAATCGAATGCCCGCAATCGGGCCGCGAGGTCAATGGCCCCGGCAACGCTCCCAACCGCAGGCAAATTCTTGCTGTTCAAGGGACACTTCCTTTCATTACTCGGTCGCGGATCCGGCATTTATCGACCCTGAAACGGCCTAAGATGATTTGGTTAACACCAGGTTAGGCCTTTCCCCGCCAAATGGCGCGGTTGCATCGGCGCGCGCCCTAGCTAATAGGGGCGCAGACATCGCATCAAAGGATTGAGCCGTGGCTTCCCAACGTCCCGCGCGCCCGCGTTCGCCGCATTTGAGTATCTGGAGATGGGGGCCGCACATGCTGGTCTCGATCCTGCACCGTGTGACCGGCGACGGCATGGCGCTGGTCGGCACTGTGCTTTTCGTGTGGTGGTTGGCTGCTCTTGCCAGCGGGCCAGAGGCTTATGCACTGTTTTTGGCGGTTTTTACGGTTGACGGCGGGGCGCTGACCCCAATTGGGCTGTTGTTTGGCATTGGGCTGACTTTTGCGTTTTTCCAGCATTTGATGAGCGGCATCCGTCACCTGATGCTCGATACCGGCGCAGGTTACGACTTGCGCTCGAACAAGCGGTTTGCGCAGGCAACCATTGTTTGTTCGATCATTTTGACCGCGGCCTATTGGGCCTATTTGCTGGCGGGGAAATAATCATGGGCAATGGCACTGAACTTGGCCGGGTGCGCGGTCTTGGCTCGTCCAAACATGGTGCGCATCATTGGTGGCACCAGCGGCTGACGGCGGCAGGCAATATCGTGCTGATGGCGTGGCTGCTTGCGGCGATCACGCGGTTACCGGGACATGATTATGACAGCGTGCGCCGCTGGCTGTCGGCACCGGTGGCGGCAATCCCGATGGCGCTGCTGGTGTTCAGCGTGTTCTATCACTTCCGCCTGGGGCTGCAGGTGCTGATCGAGGATTATCAGCACGGCCCGAACCGTACCGCCCTTATGGTGCTGCTCAACTTCTTCGTGATCGGGGCGGGCGCGACCGCCATTTTCTCGATCCTCAAAATCGCCTTTACCGGAGCTGCGGCATGAGCGCTTACAAGATTATCGACCACACTTACGACGCGGTCGTGGTTGGTGCAGGCGGCAGTGGTTTGCGCGCGACGATGGGCATTGCCGAGGCGGGGCTGAAAACCGCTTGCATCACCAAAGTATTCCCGACGCGCAGCCACACCGTCGCGGCGCAAGGCGGGATTGCCGCCTCGCTCGGTAACATGGGACCGGACCATTGGACCTGGCACATGTATGACACGGTCAAAGGGTCGGACTGGTTGGGCGATCAGGACGCGATCGAATATCTGTGCCGCGAAGCGCCCGCCGCCGTTTATGAGCTGGAACATGCCGGTGTGCCCTTCAGCCGGACCGAAGAAGGCAAGATCTATCAGCGCCCGTTTGGCGGTATGATGCAGAATATGGGCGAAGGGCCGCCCGCGCAGCGCACCTGCGCTGCCGCCGACCGCACTGGCCATGCGATGCTGCACGCGCTCTATCAACAGAGCCTAAAATATGACGCGGATTTCTACATCGAATATTTCGCGCTCGATCTGATTATGGAGAACGGCGCCGATGGGCCGGTGTGCCGGGGCGTGATCGCGCTGTGCATGGAGGATGGCTCGATCCATCGTTTCCGCAGCCATGCGGTGGTGCTGGCGACCGGCGGATATGGCCGCTGCTATTTCTCGGCGACTTCCGCGCATACCTGCACCGGCGATGGCGGCGGGATGGTGCTGCGCGCGGGGCTCCCGCTGCAGGACATGGAGTTTGTGCAGTTTCACCCGACCGGCATTTACGGTGCGGGCGTGCTGATTACCGAGGGCGCGCGCGGCGAGGGCGGGTATCTGACCAACAGCCAAGGCGAACGCTTCATGGAGCGCTATGCTCCGTCCGCCAAAGATCTGGCGAGCCGCGATGTCGTGTCGCGCTCAATGGCAATGGAAATCCGCGAGGGGCGGGGCGTCGGCAAGGAGCAGGACCATATCTTCCTCCACCTCGACCATATCGACTCCAAGGTGCTGGCTGAGCGGCTGCCCGGCATTACCGAGACGGGCAAGATTTTCGCAGGCGTCGACTTGACGCGCCAACCATTGCCGGTCGCGCCGACCGTGCATTACAACATGGGCGGCATTCCGTGTAATTTCCACGGCGAAGTCGTGCACCTGAAGGATGGCAACCCCGATGCGGTAGTGCCCGGCCTGTTCGCGGTCGG
Organism: Sphingomonas sp. UBA4766; assembly: GCA_002403415.1. Classification (GTDB taxonomy): domain Bacteria; phylum Pseudomonadota; class Alphaproteobacteria; order Sphingomonadales; family Sphingomonadaceae; genus Sphingomonas. The sequence goes on from DHHS01000100.1 coordinate 13,897, forward strand.
CGAGGCCGCGTGCGTGTCGGTCCACGGGGCCAACCGGCTGGGTTCGAACTCGCTGATCGATCTCGTGGTGTTTGGCCGCGCGACGGGCCTGCGGATCAAGGAAACGCTGAAGCCCCAAACGCCGCACAATCCGTTGCCCAAGGGTTCGGAAGAACTGGCGCTCGCCCGGCTCGACAAATTCCGCCACGCCAATGGCAGCGCGCCCACCGCCGAGCTGCGGCTGGAGATGCAGCGCACGATGCAGAAACACTGCGCGGTGTTCCGCGACAATGCGCTGCTGAGCGAGGGGCAGGCAAAGATGGCCGCCACCTATGCCCGGCTGGCGGATGTGAAGGTCAGCGATCGCTCGCTCATCTGGAACACCGATCTGGTGGAGACGCTGGAGCTCGACAATCTGCTCGCCCAAGCCGTGGTGACAGTGAATTCGGCCGCCAACCGCCAGGAGTCACGCGGCGCGCATGTCAACGAGGATTATCCCGAGCGCGACGACGCCAATTGGATGAAACACACCATTGCAACGTTCAGCGGCTGGGGTGGCGACGGCGGCCAAGTCGCGATCGATTACCGCCCGGTGCACGACTACACGCTCACCGACGATATCGAGTATATCAAGCCGAAGAAGCGGGTGTATTGAGCATTATCCGGCGACTCCATGCGTCGCTGTTGGCGCCCGAGGATGTCATCAGGCACCTTGGGGCGCCGCATCACTGGAAAGAAGGCAGGTCGGCCAAGTCACTCGTCGATCAATGGTGGTCTGCCAATGCCTTGCCGCCGTCGATCTGCGACATCTTAGGGCAGGCCGATGATTGGGTCGGCGCGGAGTTGATCGACGCCTTCGTTGAGCGCTCGACCAGTCTGGCAGATGGACGTCCATCGCACTCGCAAAGCGATCTGATGGCCATCGTCGGGATTTCCGATAGGCTCGGTATCCTGACGATTGAGGCGAAGGTTGACGAAGGCTTCGATCAAACGGTCGCTGAATGGCTTGCTCGCGATAGCCCCGGAAAGCGTGCGCGATTGGCGGGGCTTTGCGCACTGATGGGGCTTGAGGAATCGGCGGTCTCGACATTGCGGTATCAGCTCTTACATCGGACAGCGTCGGCAGTACTGGAGGCCAAACGCTACCGTGCCCGGCAGGCTGCAATGATTGTTCAAAGCTGGAGTTACGCCGATTGCGGCTGGTTAGATTATCAGTTTTTCTTCAATGCGTTGGGCTTGCGCGGCCTTGCCGTAGGGCGGTTGAGCGCCCCGTTGCTCATCGACGGAATCGTGCTGCGAACGGCTTGGTCAAACGAATGGCGACCCGATCGGGCTTAGTCTTTATGCCGACGCCCCAATCCGATCCGCCAACCACCTCTCGATCAGCGCCTGCCGCGTGAAGCCGCGACGCTTTGCCTCATAATCCGGTCGGCTGGCCACCGGTTGAGGCCGATCGAGATTAACGTGCCGCTTTTCCAGCCCAGCATTCTTCGTTTCCGTCCATTTAAAATAGGCGCGGAGGGACGACCTCGCTTAGATAGGGCGGTAGAAACTGGTTTATCTGGGGGCATTGAACCGATGCTTAACCGTCGCGCCTTGTTGGGAGGTTTCGTGCTGACCTTGTTCTTGCCAAATGGTGCCGATGCCCGTCGCGGACGGCGAACGAGGAGGATTCGTGGTGGCAGTCTCTCGCTGCCGCGAGGTACCACCGATGGGGATTGTCCTTGCAATGGGGGGCGGGTGTGTGTCGGGCCGCGGGGCGGTCGCTATTGCATCACCAGCGGCGGGCGCAAGCGGTACGGAGTTTAGCCCCGTTCCCCAACCGCCCCAAACCGGCGCAGCGCCCGTTTCGCGCCCCGTTGACACTCCCCCGCGCCCGCCCGACACTTGCCCCTCAATCCGGGGGCTTTGGCGTGGCGGCGGTTCGGTATCTGCGTATCTTCCTCAGTGCGTTCCTTGCGACCATCGCGCTCGTGCCCGCGACCCCGCCCAGCGTCGCGCAGGAAAAGCCGCGTCAGCCGCCGGTCCACGGGCCACCGCCGCCTTTCTTCAACGCACTGAGCTATGAGGATGCGGTGCGATATTCAGACGGCGGTACCGAGGTCGAGCATCACCGGACCCCTGCCGACGAACTGGCCGAGCACCGCCGCATCGCCCGCAGTCTTGCCGCGCTCGCGCCACAGCGAAAGGGTGTGGTCGATGCCTATGTCGTCAGCATCGCGCTCGACAGCGACGGCAATTTCTCTCGCGAGGCGCGGGAGGCCGCGCGGGTGCTCGCGCGGCGCTATGACGCGACGGGACGCAGCATAACCCTTGCCGGGCCGGACGGGCGCGGCGGCGTCGACTTGCCGCGCGGCAGCCCCGCGCATCTAGGCCTTGTGCTTGCCCGCATCGCCGAGGTGATGGATCGGGCAGAGGATGTGCTGGTGCTCTATACCACCAGTCACGGTGCGCGGATCGGCGTGGTTTACAATGACGGCGACAACGGCTTTGGCATTATCAGCCCGGCGCGGCTGGCCGCGATGCTCGATGGGCTGGGCATCAAGCGGCGGCTGGTGATTGTCAGCGCCTGTTATTCGGGCAGCTTTGTACCGGCATTGTCCGACGGCGACAGCGCGGTGTTGACCGCATCGGTTGGCGATCGCACGTCGTTCGGGTGCCAGGCGGACAATGATTGGACTTTTTTTGGCGACGCGCTCATCAATCAGGCGCTTCGAAAGGCTCAGCCGCTCGATTTGGCCGCTGCAGAGGCCGCACGGCTGGTGAGCGAGTGGGAAGCGCGTGGGCGGTTGCAGCCCTCTTTGCCGCAAAGCTTTATCGGCGATCGGGCCAAGCTGTGGCTGGCCGCGCTCGATCAGCGCACGCCAAAGGCGGCAACCGCCCCGGTCGGAACGCCTGCAGTAACGTTGCTCGACAAGCGCTGACGGGCGGCGCGTGCTGCACAAATCAGGTTGCGTCGCGACCGGTTTCGACCGACACCCTTTGGCATCATGCACTGGGGAGGGCGACTCATGAAATATGTGTGGATGTTGTTGACGGGCCTGTTTGTCGGCTTGCTGGCGGCGTGGCTCTATCCGGGAAACCAGCATATCAATTGGTTGTTTGCGGCGCTGCTTGGTATCGCGGGTTCCTATGCCGGCGGCATGATCGGCGGCATGTTCACCAAGGAAAAGGACATGTTCACGCCCAAGCCATCGGGCATTTTCCTGTCGGTTGTCGGCACGTTGGCCCTGATTTTCATCGGGCGGCAACTCGGCATTTTGTGAGCCAGCGGCGCGGTTGGGACGCGCGTGTTCAGATCGTCGAGGGACGAGGCCCCCCCATTACGGGGGTCCTTCGGCATTGTCTGATTGAATCGTTTCATCTATAAAAATGCACGGTTCATCGATGGAGTGACCCGCATGGCCTATTCGTCCCGATCCGCCGAACGCAGCCCCGGCGCCAAGTTTGCGATTGCGTTGTTGATTGCGACGTTGCTCACGATCCCGTTGTTTACCGTCTATTTGCTGGTCTATGACCGCCAGAACCAGTCGGAAACGGCGCGCAGTTCGATCGCCGAAGGATGGGGCGGGCCGCAAACGCTCGCCGGGCCGCTGCTCATTATCCCCTATCAGGAAACGGTCAGCGAAACCGTGACCGAGGGTGGGCGGCAAGTGACCAAACAGTCGACGGTGTGGCGCGAGCTGGCGCTGGCGCCGACCAGCGCCGACATCGTCTCGCGGTTGACGCCCGAACGCCGCCAGCGGTCGATTTACGAAGCCGTTGTTTACGGCGCGCACACCAGCGGGCGCGCGCAATTCGCGCTGCCGACCGACTTGCAGCGCTTTGGCGTGAGGGCCGAACAGCTTGCCTATGACCGTGCCGAGCTGCGGTTCGGGGTGTCGGACGCGCGCGGGCTGTTCGGGCCGCCGCCAAAGGTGGTCGTGAATGGCACGTCTCGGCCGCTCCAGCCGGGCAAGGGGTTGAGCGAAACGGGCGGATCGGGCTTTTTCGCGTGGATTGATGCAGCCCCCTTGCGCGCGGCACCGATGGCGGTGGATTTTGCCTTTGATTTTCGCGGAAACGGCTGGCTGACGCTCGCGCCACAGGCGGGGGACACGCGCTGGACGGTCAGCTCGTCCTGGCCAAGCCCTAGCTTTCAGGGCGGGTTCCTGCCGATCAAGCCGTCGGTCAGCGACAAGGGCTTTCGCGCGGTATACCGGATCGGCAATCTCGCGCTGGGGCGTGCGCTGGTTTCATCGCGGGTCAGCGCGCCCGACGAAGCGCAGACGGCGTCGCGGGGCCTGGTCGCGCTCAATAGCGGGGCAGGCGATTATGAAGCGCGCGTCACGCTGATTACCCCGGTTGATCTCTACAGCCAGGTCAATCGGTCGGTGAAATACGGATTTTTGTTCATTGGCTTTACCTTCATGGCGTTTTTGATGTTCGACGTGATTGGCGGGGTGCGGGTGTCGTCGGTCGAATATCTGCTGGTCGGGGCGGGGCTGGTGCTGTTTTTCGTAATGTTGCTGGCGTTTGCCGAAGTGGTCGGATTCCTTGCCGCTTATCTGATCGCGGCGGGGGCGATTATCGGGCTGTTGACCAGCTATTCGGCCGCCGTCCTGCGCAGCCGCAAGCGTGCAGGCTATATTCTGGGGCTGCTCGCCGCGCTTTACGCAGTGCTCTATATCCTGCTCAATTTGGAGGCGTATTCGCTGCTAATCGGGTCGGTGCTGTTGTTCATTGCGCTGGCCGCGGTCATGTTCCTGACGCGCAACATCGATTGGGGCATGGTTGGTCGGCGCGACGACGAGCCCGATGGCGTCGATGAGCCCCCTGTGACACCGCGCGCTCCGGCAACAATCAGGGGATAATCCGTCCCGTCGCGTGCACGAACAAGCCGCAGTCGTGCGGCGGTTGTCGGTAAGCTTGGGTTAACCGTCTTTGGTAGGAACCGGGAAGTGTAGCGCCTGCTCCATTCAGGGTCGGCGCGCACTGGCAGTGTTGGCGCGCGCCCGAACCCTGATTCAACCGAAGAGGTGATCAT
>DHHS01000101.1 GCA_002403415.1 Sphingomonas sp. UBA4766
CGCTCGGCGTCCCATGCCTCAAACACGATGTGCGAAGTCATGCCCATGCTTGCGTCGTTCAGCGCGATGAAGGGCGCCAGGTCGATTTCAAGCGCCTCGGCGGGGACCGACACCACCGGCAAGCCATAATGCGGGTCAATCACCGCGCGGCCATAGCCGGGTAAATGCTTGACCACGCCCGCCACACCGCCACGCGCGAGCCCGTCGAGCACGGCGCGCCCCATCGCAGCCACCCGCTGCGGCTCGCGCCCGAACAGGCGGCACGCAATCGCCTCGGTCGTGTCGGATTGGGCCACATCGAGCAACGGCATGCAATCGACGTTGATCCCCACCTCCGTCAGCATCAGCGCGAGCGCATGGGCGTTCACCCGCACGGCCTCAATCGCCGAAATCGGCGCCACATCGTAAAGCGCGTCAAAGGCTGGCCCTGCGGGAAATGCGGGCCATTCGGGCGGCCCCATCCGCGCCACCCTCCCCCCTTCCTGATCGATCAAGATCGGCACGTCGTCACGCCCGCTCAGAGCGCGCAGATCATCGGTCAAGGCCCGCAATTGCGCGCGGGTCTCGACATTGCGCTTGAACAGAATGAACCCGCACGGATTGGCGCTGCGGAAGAAATTCCGTTCGGCATCGGTGAGCGTCAACCCGCTCAACCCGAAGATGACCGGCTTCATACCAGCGCCATTACAGTTTCGGGACGAAGCAGGCCTCGCCCGCGACCTGAAGCTTGCCGCACAGCTCGCCGGCAGCGGCGACGCTGCCCGCGTTCACGCGGAGGCGGTGGACGGTGCGGCCATTGACTTCGGCGCGCTCGATCGAATGGCCGAGCGGGGCGAGATAGGCAAAGCGCTTGGCCGCGCGCATCCAGGCGGCGTTGGCGGTAGCCGCATCGGGAAACGACCCGATCTGCACCAGTGACCCGCCCGATGCGCCGCCCGTAGGGGCCCCACCCGCAGCGGCACCCTTGACCGCGCCGATAACAGGGGTTTCGGGCATCTGCTTCAGGTCGATCTTGGCGTCCTTCGCGCCCTTACCCTCGGTGGTTGCGAACGCCATGTCGCCCTCGCCCTCGATCTTGCGGCCTCCGGGTTCGGTGGGTTTGACTTTGTAGTCACCCTCTTGCGCGGCGATAAGTTGTCCGTCGCCCGCCGGTTTGGGCGGCTTGCTGACGACAATATAGCCAAACACGATCAGTGCGACGGCAAGCAACCCCGCCATGATCAGGGGCGCAATCCGCGAAATGGACGGCCGGTCGACAAACTCCTCATCGGCGGTTTCGAGCCAGGGCAGCCGATCGGCTTCGTCCCGTCCCTCGTTTGCGCTTTCCATCAGCTCAACTCCTCAACCGCTGCCACACCCATGATGTGCAGTCCGTTACGGATAACCTGCCCCAGCGCTTGGGCAAGATAAAGTCGCGCGGCGGTAAGCCCCGGATTGTCCAAGATCAGGAATCGCCGCTCTGGTCGATCATTGCCGACATTCCACTGCGCATGGAAGGCGGCGGCCAGATCATAGAGGTAAAAGGCAATCCGGTGCGGCTCGCGCGCCGCCGCTGCTGTCTCAACCACGCGCGGGAATTGCGCAGCCAACTTCACCAGCGCCAGTTCAGCCGCATCGAGCAGGCCAAGATCCGCCCCGTTGGCGGTAATCCCCGCCTCTGCCGCCTTGCGTGCCAGCGAGCGGGTGCGCGCGTGAGCATATTGGACATAAAAGACGGGATTGTCCTTTGACGCCTCCACCACTTTGGCAAAGTCGAAATCCATCTGCGCATCAGCTTTACGGGTCAGCATGGTGAAGCGCACCACATCCTTGCCCACTTCGCGCACGACATCGGCGAGCGTCACGAAATTGCCCGCGCGCTTCGACATTTTCACCGGCTCGCCGTCACGCAGCAACCGCACCATCTGCACCAGCTTCACATCAAAGCGCGTTGCCCCGCCGGTCAGCGCCTGCACCGCTGCCGTAATCCGCTTGACCGTGCCGGCATGATCGGCCCCCCAGATGTCGATCAACTGATCCGCGCTCTGGCTTTTTTGGAAGTGGTAGGCGAGATCGGCGCCGAAATAGGTCCATTGCCCGGTCGATTTGCGGATCGGCCGGTCCTGATCGTCACCAAATTGGGTGGAGCGGAACAGCGGGAGGACCACCGGCTCCCAATCCTCTGGCGTCTCGCCCTTGGGCGCTTCCAGTACGCCGTCATAGATCAAGTCGCGCGCGCGCAGCATCGCCTCTGCCGCTTCGGGCTTGCCTGCTGCTTGCAAAGCGGCTTCGGAAGAAAACAGATCGTGGTGGATGCCGAGCAGCGCGAGATCAGCCTTGATGAGCGCCATCATCGCCGCGACCGCACGGGTGCGGAACAGCGCGAGCCACGCGCCCTCGCCTGCTGCCACATAGCGGTCGCCAAATTCGGCGGCCAGCGCTTGCCCGACCGGCACCAGATACTCGCCGGGGTAAAGCCCTTCGGGGATCGCAATCGCCTCGCCCAGCGCTTCCCGATAGCGCAGATGCACCGAGCGGGCGAGCACATCGACCTGACCGCCTGCATCATTGACATAATATTCACGCGTCACTCGGTGCCCGGCAAATTCAAGCAGCGCGGCGAGCGCATCGCCCACCACAGCCCCCCGGCAATGCCCCATGTGCATCGGACCCGTCGGATTGGCCGAGACATATTCGATGTTGACCATCGGCGGATCGGTGTGGACCAACCGACCATAATCCCCCGCTTGCGCCGTGATAGCGCGCAATTCATCGCGCCAGCTCTCGTCCACGAGCGTCAGGTTGATGAAGCCCGGCCCGGCGATCGCGACCCGCGCGACTTCGGCAAGTGCGGCCAGCTTCGCTGCGATCAGTTCGGCGGCCGCGCGCGGATTCATCCCCGCCGGCTTGGCGAGCACCATCGCGGCATTGGTCGCCAAATCGCCATGGCTCGCATCGCGCGGCGGCTCGACCGTGACCGCACGGCGATCCAGCGTGGCCAGCGGTTCGATCTGGTCGAGAGCGGCATTCAGATGGGCGGTAAATCGCGTATAAATCGTCATGCCTAACCGCTTAGCGGAGTGTTTGCGCCGACGCAAAAACTGGACGTGGTGGCGCTTGCGCGTCAAACTGCGCCGATATTTGTTATTTGGGAGGGTTCCGATGCGCCTGTTGCCATTCTTGCTCGCCACCGCGCTGATGGCTGCTCCGGCGCTCGCCGCGCCAAACGGCAAGACGGGCCCCGTGTGGCAAACGGCGGAAAAGCTGCGCGGCGAACAGCTCGCGCTGCTCGAACGGCTGGTCAATATCGACTCAGGCACCGGCGACAAGGTGAGCGGGCAGCGCGCACAGGAGTTGGTGGCGGGCGAGCTGCGCGCGCTGGGAATGACCGTCGCACTGATCCCGGCGGAAAATCCGGCCTATCCCGACAATCTGGTCGCAACACTGAACGGGCGTGGGAAGGGGCGCATCCTGCTCATTGCGCATACCGACACCGTGTTCGAGCCAGGCACCGCCGCCAAACGCCCGTTCCGCGCTGACGCGACCCGCGCCTACGGCCCCGGCGTTGCCGATGAGAAGGGCGGCGTCGTCGAAGGAATCATGGCGATAAAACTGCTCAAGCTTTTGAAGATCAATGACTATGCGTCGATCACATTCCTGATCGAAACTTCGGAGGAGCGCGGATCGCCGGGCACGCGCGGCCTCATCACCAAGCTGGTCGGCGAGGCTGATGTCGAGTTCAATCTCGAACCCGGCGACGCCCCCGACGTCATGACCGTATGGCGCAAGGGGAGCAATTCGTTCGACATCAGCGTGAAGGGCCGCCCTGCCCATGCCGGGGTCGCGCCGCAGCTGGGCCGCAATGCCGCCCTTGAGTTGGTCCACCAAATCGCGCTCGCCGACAGCTTGCCCAAAACGGGCGACGGCGTGACCGCCAATCTGACGCTGATGAGCGCGGGCAGCCGATACAACATTATCCCGGAGGATGCGAAGGCGACCTTCAACGTGCGCATCCGCGATAAGGCGCAGGGCGACGCGGTGGAGGCAAGGTTCCGCGCCAATGCCGCCAATACCATTATCCCCGATACTGCCGTGTCGGTGCAACGCGAGATCAGCTTTCCCCCGCTCCCCGAAAATCCGCAAACGGCCGCGCTGGCCGCCATGGCGGAGCGGATTTATGGCGAGGCCGGACTGTCGATCACACGCGGCGGCAATGGCGGCGCGTCCGAATCGGCGCTGGCCTATGAAGGCGGCGTGGCGGCGCTTGACGGGCTGGGCCCGGTCGGCGGCGGTTTTCATTCGGAGGAGGAGTATCTGGAGCTTGGCTCGCTCACCCCGCGGCTTTACCTGTTGGCCAGTCTGATGATCGAAACCGGACACAATCCTCCGAAACGACGACCCTGACCAAATGACTCAACCGGGTCCGGCATAATCGCTGAAGCGCGTAAATTCCGATTCGAACAGCATTTTGACGCTGCCCGTCGCACCGTGGCGCTGCTTGGCGATGATGAGCTCGGACAGTCCGGCGGCTTCCTGAAACCGTGTGGTCCATTCGGCATGTTTCTGCGATACTGCGGCGTTGCTGTCCGCCATTGGCTTGGTCGGTTCCTGCATCGCGAGGTAATAATCCTCGCGATAGACGAACATCACAATGTCGGCGTCCTGCTCGATTGAGCCCGATTCGCGCAGGTCCGACAGCATCGGTTTTTTGTCCTCGCGACTCTCCACCGCACGACTGAGCTGCGATAGCGCAAGCACCGACACGCCCAGATCCTTTGCCATTGTTTTCAGCCCGCGGCTGATTTCGGAAATTTCCTGGACCCGGTTGTCGCTCGCGCGCGCGCCGCTCCCGCTCAACAGCTGGAGGTAATCAACCACGACCAATCCGATCTGATTGTCATGCTTGCGTTGCAACCGCCGCATCCGGGTGTGCAGCGCGCTGATCGACAGGCCTGCCGTATCGTCGATATAAAGCGGCAGATTCTGGAGTTCGATCGACGCCTGCACCAGCCGCTGCATCTCGGCCTTGGTAAGATTGCCCATGCGCAACTTTTCCGAGCTGATCCGCGATTGTTCGGCCAGAATGCGCGTCGCAAGCTGATCCGCCGACATTTCCAGGCTGAAAAACGCCACTTTGGTCCCGACCGAACGATCAGCCGCGATCCCGTCCTCCAGATCGCGCATGTAACGCTGTGCTGCGTTAAAGGCGATGTTGGTGGCAAGCGACGTCTTGCCCATGCCCGGCCGCCCGGCCAGGATCATCAGGTCGGACTTGTGCATCCCCCCAGTCTTGGCATTGACCGAATCAAGCCCCGTGGTGATCCCCGACAAATTGCCGCCCGCATTCTGCGCGCGCTCCGCCATGCCGATCGCAAGCGTCGCGGCCTGGCCAAAGCTTTTGACCGTGGAGTCGGTAGTGTTGTCGGCCGCAACCTTGAACAACGCTTCTTCGGCTTCTTCAACCTGCTTGCGCGGATTGATTTCCACCGACGTGTCGGTTGCACGCTCGACAAGGTCACGTCCGACCGCCACCAATGTGCGCAGCATTGCCAGATCGTAGATCTGCTTGGCGAAATCGCGCGCGCCGATCAGCCCTGCGCCGCTGCCCGTCAATTGCGCCAGATAGGCCGGGCCGCCCAGTGCGCGCATGCCCAGATCCTCGACGAACAACGGCCGCAGCGTGAGCGGATTGGCCTTCATGTTCTCTTTGCGGATGCGCTTGATCGCAGCGAAAATCCGACCGTGGACGGGCTCGAAAAAATGATCCTCGCTCAGCCGGTCGCCGATATCGTCGGCAATCCGCTCATCAATCATCATCGCGCCGAGCAGTGCTGCCTCTGCCTCCACATTTTGCGGCAGCGATTTTGGAACAGCGACAAGCGGCGCAGGATCGATGGGAAATGTGGCCATGCGCGCTCTTTTCTGCCCACCGGGCCGCGCGATCAAGGCGCTGCCGCCAATAATGCGGTGGATAAGTATCCCCGCGCTTCGCCGTTGATTCGCGCGCGCAATGGCCCGATAGGCAACATCATGACCGATCCCCGGATCATCGACATCGTGCTCGACGAGCATACGATCCTGTGGCGCAGCGCCGATATCGAGCAGGAGCGCCGCATCGCCATTTTCGATCTGATCGAGGGCAATTATTTCAAGCCGCTGCGCGAGCACGCCGATCACTATGCTGGACCCTATCGGATCAGCCTGAGCGTGGAGGAGGGGCGGCTGGGAATCGCGATTGCGCGCGAGGATGCGACACCGCTTGAAACGCTGGTGCTGGCACTTGGCCGGTTCCGGCGGCCGATCAAGGACTATTTCGCGATTTGCGACAGCTATTATCAGGCGATCCGCGCCGCCACCCCGCAACAGATCGAGACCATCGACATGGCCCGCCGCGCGATCCACAACGAAGCGGCCGAATTGCTCAAGGAACGGCTGGAGGGCAAGATCGAGGTCGATTTCGACACCGCACGCCGACTGTTCACGCTGATCTGCGTGCTCCACATCAAGGGATAATCGGATGAGCGACGCCGCCACCTTGATCGCCGCCGCGCGCACCGCCGCCGCCCATGCCCATGCGCCCTATTCGCGCTTCCATGTCGGCGCCGCACTGCTGCTGACCGATGGCAGCATCGTGACGGGCGCGAACTTCGAGAACGCCAGCTACGGCCTCTCGCTCTGCGCCGAGACGGTGGCAGTCGCGACGGCGAGTGCGGCGGGGCGGCTGGCGGACATCGTCGCGGTCGGCGTGGTCGGCGGGATGATCGGCCCGAGCGGGCTGGAGGGGACGGATCCTGTCACCCCATGCGGTCGCTGCCGCCAGGTACTCAATGAAGCCGCACAAATCGGTAGACGCGATCTGGTGATCCACTGCGCGAGCGGGCGTGGCGATGCGGTCGCGACCTTCACGCTGTCCGCATTGCTGCCGCATGCCTTTGGCCCAGCAAATCTGGGAATGGCGTAAACCGACGCGACCTTGCACTTTGCGGCGCGACCCGCAAAAGCTGCTGACCAAGTTCAACCGGGGGTAGCCCATGTCCATCATGTCCGATCGCTGGATTCGCGAGCAGGCGCTAAACTCAGGCATGATCGAGCCGTTCGTCGAGAGCCAGAAGCGAGATGGCTGCATCAGCTATGGCCTGTCGTCCTACGGCTATGACGCGCGCGTGTCCGACGAATTCAAGATTTTCACCAATGTCGATTCGGCAATCGTCGACCCTAAGAATTTCGATTCGAATAGCTTTGTCGATCGCAAGACCGATTGCTGCGTCATCCCGCCCAACAGCTTTGCGCTCGCCCGCACGGTCGAATATTTTCGCGTGCCGCGCGACGTGCTGGTGATTTGCCTGGGTAAATCAACCTATGCGCGGTGTGGCATCATCGTGAATGTCACGCCGCTCGAACCGGGGTGGGAAGGGCATGTGACGCTCGAATTTTCCAATACCACTCCGTTGCCGGCGCGTATTTATGCCAATGAAGGCGCGTGCCAATTCCTGTTTCTGCAAGGGAACGAGCCGTGCGAAGTCAGCTATGCCGACCGCGCGGGCAAATATATGGGCCAGCGCGGGGTTACCCTGCCCCGTTTGTAGGCGCGCGCGCCGCTGCGGCGACCGTCCAATCGCTGCGCATAAAAAAAGGGGGCAGCGCCGCCCAGGCACTGCCCCACCATTCAGCCGATCATGTGATCAGAAGTCGTTGCGATACTGCTCATTGCCGATGAAGCCGAGCTTGGTGACTTTCGAATCCTTCACCACCGCCAAAATCCGGTCGACCACTTCATAGCGCGCGGTCGGATCAGGCTGGAAATGCAGTTCGGGCTCCGGGTCAAGCGTCGTCGTCTGCACCAGCAATTGCTTCAGCGTTGCATCATCGACCGGTTGACCGTTGAACGCCACGACGCCGGCCGGATCGATCGAAATCTTGTTCTTGTCCGCATTGACGATCGTCTGGTTGCGCGGATCATTCTGCGGAAGGTCGACCTTCACCGCGTGCGTTTGGATCGGAAGGGTAATGATGAACATGATGATGAGCACCAACAAGACGTCGATCAACGGCGTCGTGTTCATTTCCATCATCGGCTCACCATCATCGGAGCCGCCGCTCATCGCCATAGTCTGAAACTCCCTATTATCATTCTGGTCGCGCGCGCATGCTCAGCGCTCGGTGGTGCCCTGCGGCGGTGGTTCGGAGATGAAGCCGACCTTGGCAAAGCCCGCCTGTTGCATCGTGTAAATCGTGCCGCCGATGCAGCGATACGGCGTGTCCACGTCGCCGCGAATATGGGCCTCGGGCAATTCGACGCCGGGGGCGTTGGGCCCGCCCTGCCGGTCGATTTCTTCCTTCAGCTTGGCGACCGCCCGGTCGAGCAATTCCTTTGACGTCACCGGCGTGCGGTTCCAATAAACCTCGCACTCGCCCGACGGACCGCCCCGCACCACCAGCGACACGTTTTCGGGCTTTGTCGCCGTTGCCTCGAACCGGACGTCCGGCAGCTTCACCTTGACGTTCTGCACCACGACCGGAACCGCAATCAGAAAGATGATGAGCATCACGAGCATGACGTCGACGAGCGGCGTCGTGTTAATGTCTGAAAGGGGCTTCTCCGCGCCGTCGGAGCCAACACTTATCGCCATTGCAACATTCCTATAGTTGTTCGATCAGCCTTCGCTGCCGCGCCGCTGTCCCGCCCCGTGTCCCTGACGGAGCACGGGAGGACAGCGGTGAGCACATCAGGCCGCCGTCGGCTTGGTCGGCGTCGTGACTTTGGCGGGGGCCGCCTTCTTCGCAGCGACCTTGGGACGCAGCGCACCGTTCGACGCCAGGAAGCCGAGCACGTCGTTCGAGAAGGACGACAGATCTTCGGCAATCGCCTTGTTCCGGCGCTGCAGCCAGTTATAGGCAAGCACAGCCGGCACCGCGACGACGAGGCCGAGCGCGGTCATGATGAGCGCTTCACCCACGGGGCCCGCCACCTTGTCGATCGACGGATCGCCCGACGAACCGATTTTGATGAGCGCGCGGTAAATGCCGACCACGGTGCCGAACAGACCGATGAACGGCGCGGTCGCGCCGACCGTTGCGAGGAACGCGAGGCCGCCATTGAGCTGCGAATTGATGTTCGCTTCCGACCGCGCGAGCGAATTGTGCAGCCAGTCATGCGCCTCGACCGGATCAGTCAGCAGCTTGTGCTGTTCCTGCGCGGCAAGGCCATCATCGACGAGCTGGCGATAGGCCGAATTCGGTTCGAGCTTGGCGGCACCTTCGTTCAGGTTGCTGAAGTTCCAGAAGCCCTGGGCAATGCGCTTGCGCTGATTAATGACCTTGGTCTGCTCGAACAGCTTGGTGAACAGGATGTAAAGCGAAACGAAGAGGAACAACACCAGGATGGTGAAGGTCGATTGCGACACGATGCCGCCTTCGCGAAGCGCGGCGGTCAGGCCGTAGGGTTCCTCGGAAGCGGCCGCGCCGCCGGCGGCGAGAATGAAGCTGATCATGTCTTTCTTTCCCTATTCTTGTCGGTCTTTTGGTGTGTCGATGGGTTATTAAATGAGCCGGAATCCGGTGCGGCCGTTACCGACCGCGCCCGGAGCGACCCTATTCCTCGGTAAGCTGCCAGCGCACGGCCAGCGCCACCGTCGATTCAATCGGATTGCCGTCGGTGTCCTTAGCCGGGTCATAACGGACCGAGCGCTGAGCAAGGCGACACGTTACCGCGTCCAACTCGCCATTACCGCTCGTCCCCGACACACGGCAGGCGCTGACCCGCCCATTGGGCCCGATTGTCAGCGACACCGCGACGCGGCCCTGGATCCCCTCGCGCTTGGCGGAGCTGGGGTAGAAATCTTCGGTGAAGATATCACCCAAGTTGCTCTTGAGCTTCGCCTTCGCCCCCAAGCTCGGCTTGGGCGGCGGCGGCGGTGCGGGTGGCGCGGGTGGTGCCGGATCGGCTGCCTTCGGCGTGAAGGTGATCGACGGCGGCGGCGTGTCGACTGTCCGGATCTGCACTGGCGGCGGATTCGGATTCTGCACGATCGGCGGTGGCGACACCACCGGCGGCGGGGTCTGCGGCTGATCTGGCGGCGGCGGCGGCGGCGG
>DHHS01000180.1:0-12901 GCA_002403415.1 Sphingomonas sp. UBA4766
AGGCGAGGATCAGCCCCGCCACCTGCCACCCCAGCGCCATCACCAAAAGCCCAAGCGCGATGCCGCCGCCCGCCACCCCCAGCACCAATGCGGTCGAGACGCCCCGCCGCGCCAGCACCGGCAACAGCGCGCGCGCGCCCGGCGCAATCAGATAGCGCTCGTCCCAGGCCGGGCGACTGCCCGCATAAGCTGCAAGCACGTCATTGCTGCGACGCTCAACCCGATCCGCGCGCCGCTCAACGCCGTGGCCCGCGCTCTGCGCGCCAGCGCCCAGCGGCACTTGAGCGACACCCGCCTGCGCCATGACGCGCAGCAGCGTGGATTGCACATCATAATCGCGCGGCAACGCGGCGACTTCGGCCAGTCGGCCGGGCCGCACCCGCGCGACGCCCGCCCACAGCGCATCACGGCCCACCCGCTCCAGCCCCGCCTGCGTCGTATCGGTCGTCACCAGTAACAGGTCATCGCCCTCCCCGGTCAGCGGCGCCACCACGGCGGTTGTGCTGATCACGCCATCGGCCAGCACCAGGATGCGCGCGAGCGGGTGCAGCTTTTCAACCGCTTCCGCCGCCGATCGCACCGCATCAACCGCAATGCCGCGCCGCGTGATACGATTGATCGCGCCAATCAGTTCAGGCGTCAGCCGCGCGACGACGATGGCGATTTGGCTGGCCCCGGCGGCGATCAGCAGTCGCGCCTGAAACTCGATCAGCGTGTGCCCGGCAAAGGGCAAAGTCGCGACCAGCCGATGCGGATCATCATCGGCATCGGTTGTCGCAAACAAAAGGCCAGCAAGCATCCGCGGCGAATAACCATGGCTTGCCCACCGGGTAAAGCGCCTTCGCAGGCGAAACGGGATTCAGCGCTCTAAAGCCGCGCGATCGCGCGTTCGATCCGCGCAACCAACTGCGCATCTCCCGCCGGGTGATGCGCGGCCCGCGCCGCGATTTCCATCAGCCGCACCGCACCAAAGCTCGCCGCCAACCCCTTCAGCCTGAGCGCGGCGGAACGCCAGGCGGCATCGTCGGGTGCAGATTTAAGCTGAGCACAGGTGCGTGCCGCACTATCCACGAACGCCAGACGCACCTCGGCAATTAGCGCGGAGTCCTCGCCCAGGGCGGCCGCCAATGTCGCATCAATCGCGCCGGGATCATAAGCCATGATGGCATTGTTACCCGCCAAGGCATTAACACGGTCTTGCCATTCGCGATCACAGGGGCTTTGCGCGCCGCTAAATCGTGGTAAACGGTTGCGATGAACGGGGGTTCACGCCTTGGAGATCGAATTCGCGACGCGACAAGTGCGCCGATCGACTTGCCCGATGGCAATGATCTGGCGCTGGGCGTGTCGGACGATGACCGCCCCGCGCCACTGCCAATTATCGAACGCGACACGGTGACAGTCGATCCAGCGCCGCGCGCGCGGTTCGCATGGGCCGCCCCAGTGTTGGCGATTGTTGCCGGACTGGGCTGGCTGGGTGCGGCGGGGGCGTTGTCCTGGCCCGGGATCGCGGCCGGGATGGCCCCGTTTGCGATTGTGCAGCTTGTCGCCGCGATCTGCGTCCCGCTCGCCCTGATCGGGGTGGTGTGGCTGCTCGCAATGCGGCGCAGCACGGCGGAGGCACAGCGTTTCGGCGCGACCGCGCGCGCCATGCGGGCGGAGGCGACCGCGCTGGAGGCGACCCTTGCGGCGGTATCGGCGCGGATTGCCGAAAATGGCAAGCTGCTCGCCGCGCAGGCCGAATTGATGGGGGCAACCGGCGATCGCGCGGTCACCCGGCTGGCCGCCACCACCAGCGGTATCGCGCAGCAGGTCAGCCATGCCGATGCCCAAGCGCGCGCGCTGACAGATGCCGTGACGGGTGCCGAAAAGGCGCTGGGCGTGCTGCTCGCCTCGCTCCCGCGCGCGCACGGCGAGACACAGGCGCTGGCCGCGACGCTCGACGCGACTGGCCTTAGCGCCAGCGAGCGCACCGCCGCGCTCGGCGCGCAACTGGTGGCGTTGGCCGAACAGGGGCGCATCGCCGACGACGTTACCGGAACTGCGGCGCAAAAGCTTGCCGCGCACATCGCGCGGATGGAAGCGACCAGCGAAACCGCGAGCGCCCGGCTGGAGCAGGTCACCGCCGCCATGTCCGAATCGGTCGATGGCCTGCTTGGCCGCACCGCCAATGCGGTGGACGAGGCACGGCGCGGCATCGCGGCGCAGGGCGACGCCATGCTGGCCATGCTGGAGGCCAATCAGGCCGCGCTCGACCGCGCGAGCCGCGACACGATCGACGCGCTGGCACAGCGCATCACAACGGTTGAGGACGTCATCAACCGGATCAGCGCGCGGCTCGGCGAACAGCGCGAGGCGGGCGACGCGCTGGTGCGCGGGCTCGACCATCAGTTTCAGATCGTCGAAGCCCGGCTGGAGGATTTCCACAAGGCCGGGATCGACCGCACGCAACTGCTCGCGGCATCGATCAGCGCGCTCGGCGGGTCAGCCGACGCGATGACCGAGGCATTGAACGTGGGCGAGGCCACCGCGCGCAAGGTCATCAACACCAGCGAGGATTTGCTCACCTCGCTCGACGCCGCCGCGCGCGAGATTGACGAGACGCTCCCCGAAGCGCTGGCCCGGCTCGACGCGCGAATCACCGCCAGCCGCGGTATCGTTGCCAGCGCCAAGCCCGAACTGCTGTCGCTGGTCACGGCCGCTGAAAGCACGCACGACGCGATTGAGGCGATTGCCCAGGTCATTCAGAACCAGCGCGCCACGCTCGACCAACTTTCGCGCCTGCTGAACGACGCGCTCGCGACCGGTCGCGAACGTGCGGCCGCGATTGGCGAGACGCTTGATGAGACGATCGGGCGCACCCAGCATTTCGCCGAAAAAGCCGCCCCTCAGCTGATCGAAGCGTTGATCCGCGTGCGCGACACCGCCGCGACCGCCGCCGACCGGGCACGCGACACACTGGCCAGTGTCATCCCCGAAGCGGCTGGCATGATCGAAAGCGCAAGCGCCGAGGCGATGCAGCGTGCGATGGGGGACGCGGTGACGCGGCAATTGGGCGCGATCGCGACCGCCGCCGACGATGCCGTCGCCGCCGCGCAGCGCGCGTCAAACCGGCTTGCCGATCAAATGCTGACAATTGCAGAAACGACCGCGCTGGTCGATGCCCGGATCGAAGACGCGCGCGAGGAACGCGAACGCGCCGACACCGACAGCTTTGGCCGCCGCAGCTCGCTGTTGATCGAAGCGCTCAATTCCGCCGCGATCGACATTGCCAAAGTGTTTTCCAGCGACGTCGCCGACAGCGCCTGGGCCGCTTACCTAAAGGGCGATCGCGGGGTGTTCACGCGGCGGGCCGTCCGCCTGCTCGATGCGACCGAGTTGCGCGAAATCGCGCGGCTGCACGACAGCGACCCGGCGTTTCGCGATCAGGTCAACCGCTATATCCATGATTTTGAAAGCATGTTGCGTACCATCCTGGCGCAGCGCGACGGCGCGCCGATGGGGGTAACGCTGCTCTCGTCCGACATGGGCAAGCTCTATGTCGCGCTTGCACAAGCGATTGAGCGGCTGCGGAGCTAAAGCCCCCTCACCCAAACGCCCCCGGCCCCGCCCCGGCCCCCGTGAGGGCGCCCATCCGCGCGCAAATCGCGTGGAACTCCGTAATCGTCTCGTCGATAATATCCTTCACCAGCTTCACCGCGTCGATCAGCCCCGATGTCTGTCCGGCCAGCCCCACTGCCGCCTCCATATCACCGCCGAAATACAGATCCTGCAACCGCGCGAAGGTGTCGGCCGGCATCAGCCCGGCTTCGTGGATGGCCGCTGTCCGCTCGGTCTTTAGCGCGCGGATGCACGGCGTCGACTTCTGGTTGAGTACATAAGTGCCGGTTTCCTTCGCGTCGATGATCGCCTGCTTGTAATTGTGATGCACCGGGCTTTCGGCGGATGAGACGAAGCGCGTGCCCATCTGCACGCCTTCCGCCCCCAGCGCAAACGCCGCCGCCATGCCCTTGCCATCGCAAATGCCGCCCGCGGCCACCAGCGGCACATCGGTCACGCGGCGGATCGCCTGAAGCAGCACCAACGTGGAGACTTCCTCGGGGTTCTTGAACCCGCCCCCTTCCGACCCCTCAACGACCAGCCCGTCAATCCCGGCGGCGACGCACTTCATCGCGGCATCGACCGTCGGCACGGCGTGATAAACGGTGATCCCGGCCTCTTTGAGCGGCGCGATGAACTTGGCCGGGCTTCCCGCCGAGGTAGTGACGAACTTGACACCCGAGCCGCAGATGAAGCGCAGCATCGCATCATCCTTCAGGAAGCGGATCGGCAGATTAACGCCAAACGGCGCATCGGTGAGCGCGGCCATCTTCACGATTTCGGCCTGACACGCCTCGGTCTCGCCCGACGATGTTTCAATGATGCCAAGCCCGCCCGCGTTGCACACGGCGGACGCCAGCGTCGAGCGGGCAATCCATCCCATTGGCGCCTGCACGATCGGATAGCGTACGCCGCAATGCGCCAGAAAACGGTTCATTCTGCCTCTCCCGCCGGGGCGCAATGCCCTTGGTTCGGGATCAGTGTCCGCAGGCGAGCGCCGCTTGTCAAAGCAAATGCGAGGGACGCCCCCACTAAATGACATCGGGGCGGCACAGCGGATTTCACCGCCGCACCGCCCCGATCATCAATCGCGCGCGATTACTTCAGATCGAACCGATCGAGGTTCATCACCTTGGTCCAAGCCGCCACGAAATCATGCACGAACTTGGCTTCGCCGTCGCTCGACGCATAGACTTCAGCAAGCGCGCGCAGCACCGAATGCGAACCGAACACCAGGTCGACGCGCGTGCCGGTCCACTTGACCGCGCCGGTTGCCCGGTCGCGCCCTTCGAACACCGCCTCGTCATCGCCGATCGGCGCCCAGATCGTGCCGGCGTCGAGCAGATTGGCGAAAAAGTCGTTCGACAAAACACCCGGCCGCGCGGTCAGCACGCCGTGCGCCGCACCGCCCGCATTCGCCCCCAGCGCGCGCAAACCGCCCACCAGCACCGTCATTTCCGGCGCGGTCAGCGTCAGCAACTGCGCCCGGTCGACCAACGCTTCCTCACCGGTCAGCGGATAGCCCGCGCGCAGATAATTGCGGAACCCATCGGCCACCGGCTCCAGCGGGGCAAAGCTGTGGGCGTCGGTCTGTTCCGCGGTCGCGTCGGTGCGGCCGGGGGTGAAGGGCACGGTGATGCTGTGACCCGCCTTGGCGGCGGCATCCTCGATCGCGGCACTGCCGCCGAGCACGATCAGATCGGCGATCGACACTTTCTTGCCGCCCGCTGCTGCCGCATCGAAGCCCGCCTTGACGCCCTCAATCGCGGCCAGCACCGTGGCGAGTTCGGCCGGATCATTGGCTTCCCAGTCCTTTTGCGGCGCAAGCCGGATCCGCGCGCCATTGGCACCGCCGCGCATATCGCTGCCCCGGAACGTCGATGCTGACGCCCAGGCAGTGCGGACGAGCTGCGCGCCCGTCACCCCGGACGACAACAGCTTTGCCTTCAGCGCGGCAATATCGGCATCATCGATCAGCGGATGGTCAACCGCAGGCACCGGATCCTGCCAAATCAGTTCTTCGGCCGGGACCAGCTTACCAAGATAACGGGCAATCGGCCCCATGTCGCGGTGGGTCAGCTTGTACCAGGCGCGGGCAAAGGCGTCTGCGAACTGATCGGGATTGGCGTGGAAACGACGCGAAATCGCTTCATAGGCCGGGTCCATCCGCATCGCCATGTCGGCGGTCGTCATCATCGGCGCATGGCGGCGCGCGGGGTCATGCGCGTCGGGCACGCTGGCTTGCGCTTCGGGGTTCTTGGCCGTCCATTGCAGGGCACCGGCGGGGCTCTTGGTCAATTCCCACTCATTGCCGAACAACGTGTCGAAATAGCTATTGTCCCAGGTGATGGGCGTCGGCGTCCACGCCCCTTCGATCCCGCTCGTGATGGTGTCGACACCATGGCCGCTGCCCATCGTGTTGATCCAGCCCAGCCCCATGGTCTGCATCGGCGCGCCTTCGGGTTCAGGGCCGACATATTGGCCGGGATCGCCCGCGCCATGTGCTTTGCCAAAGGTGTGGCCGCCCGCGACGAGCGCCACCGTTTCCTCGTCATTCATCGCCATGCGCGCGAATGTTTCGCGGATGTCGCGGCCCGATGCGACCGGGTCGGGATTGCCATTCGGCCCTTCCGGATTGACGTAGATGAGGCCCATCTGCACTGCGCCCAGCGGATTGGCGAGTTCGCGGTCACCGCTGTAGCGCTGATCGTCAAGCCACTTGCCTTCCGGGCCCCAGTAAATATCGGCCTCCGGTTCCCACACATCGGCGCGGCCACCGGCAAAGCCAAAGGTCTTGAAACCCATCGACTCGAGCGCGACGTTGCCCGCCAGGATCATCAGATCGGCCCAGCTCAGCTTGGCGCCGTACTTTTGCTTGATCGGCCAAAGCAGGCGGCGCGCCTTGTCCAGATTGCCATTGTCCGGCCAGCTGTTGAGCGGAGCAAAACGTTGCGTGCCCGAGCCTGCGCCGCCGCGGCCATCCGCGATCCGGTATGTGCCGGCACTGTGCCACGCCATGCGGATGAACAACGGCCCGTAATGACCATAATCGGCGGGCCACCAATCTTGCGAATCGGTCATCAGCGCGGTCAGATCGGCGACCACCGCGTCGAGATCGAGCGTCTTGAACGCCTCGGCATAGTCGAAATCGGTCCCCATCGGGTTGGACTTGGCCGAATGTTGGTGCAGCATGTCGAGTTGAAGCTGGTTCGGCCACCAGTCGCGGTTGGACATGCTGGTCGCGCGGGCATTGCCGCCATGCATGACGGGGCATTTGGCTTCGTCGTTCATATCGTCTCCAATCCGGTTAGGGGGAATATACGCAGGGACTTGACCCCAATCTTATAGCGCCGGATCGTGACGATCCGAAACGAGCGCTTCCGTTCTGTGTGATCGATTTTAGCATTCTTGGTCAAAAGCGGCGCGACCGCGATCATCATTCCACCGGCTTCATCCCGCCGAACACGTCGAGCGTCTCCGCCGTGACCCAGCCATAGCGATAGTTGAGCAGGAACAGGCCGAACAACACGCTGGCGACCACTGTGATGCGCAGCACCGTGCGCCACGGGCGAAACTCGGCGGGCGCGCTTTCGGCCTGCCCCGGCACCCGCGCCACACCCGCCTCATCCGCTGTCCGCACGCCAAAGGGCAGGACAAGGAACGTCGAAAACGCGAAGAACAGCGCGAAAATCGCGATCAGCGAGACGGGTTGCATCGGCTTATCCCTCGATCACCAGCACATCGACAATCGGCTTCTTGCCGGTCCAGCGCGACGCGACCCGGCGCACGGCCAGGCGAATGGCTTCGCGGGTTTTCTCCCGGTCGCGGCCACCGCGTTGCGCGGCGCTGGCGGCGGCATCAACCGCCTCGTCGATGAAGGGGTCGCGGTCCTCCTCCACCGGCACACCCTGCACGCGGATTTGCGGCTCACCGATCAGCTTGCCGCCGCGCAGCGCCACTGCGACCGAAATCTGACCATTTATCGCCAACTTGCGTCGCTCGTTTATTGTCGCGCCATCAGCGGGCAGGATGACATCGCCGTCAAGCACCAGCCGCCCGACCGGCGCATGGCCGATCTTCGTCGGTGCGCCGGGGGCAAGACGCACGATCTCGCCATCGGTTTGCACCAGCGCCGCCGGAATCCCCTGTGCCAGGCCAAAGCGCGCCTGCTCCATCAAATGCCGCATTTCGCCATGGACGGGCACCAGCACTTGCGGCCGCACCCAGCCATACATGGTCGCGAGTTCGGGCCGCCCAGGATGACCGGAGACATGCACATGCGCCTGCCGATCGGTAATCATCACGACGCCCTTCGCCGCCAGCGCGTTTTGAATCTTGCCAATCGCGACTTCATTGCCGGGGATCTGCTTGGAGGAAAAAATCACCGTATCGCCTTCGCCCAGGCTGATCTGGTGGTTCCCGCTCGCGATGCGGCCAAGCGCCGCGCGCTCCTCGCCCTGCCCGCCGGTTGCGACGATCAGCACCTTGTCGGGCGGCAGGCGCATTGCCTCGTCAAAATCGACCGTGGCGGGGAAATCCTTCAGATAGCCGGTGGCCCGCGCGACCTTCAGGATCCGGTCGAGCGACCGCCCGGCAACGCACAAACTGCGCCCGCAATCCACGGCGACTTCAGCGAGCGTCTTCAACCGCGCGGCATTCGACGCAAAGGTCGTCACCAGCACCCGCCCCTTTGCCGCTGCGACCACGGCGCGCAGGCCATCGCGCACGCTCGCCTCCGATCCTGAGGGTTCGGGATTGAACACATTGGTCGAATCGCACACCAGCGCGAGCACACCTGCATCACCAATCGCCTTGATGACGTCGGGGTCGGCGGGACTGCCGAGCACCGGCGTCTCGTCCAGCTTCCAGTCGCCGGTGTGAAACACCCGGCCATGAGGCGTTTCGATCAGCAGCGCGCTCCCTTCCGGAATCGAATGCGCGACCGGCACAAAGCGCAGGCCAAACGGCCCCAGCGCAAATGCATCGCCCGGCGCGACGACATTCAGCTCGATGCGCGCAAGGTTGCCCTCCTCCTCCAGCTTGCCCGCTATCAGCCCGGCGGTGAAGGGCGACGCGAACAGCGGCACGCCCAGATCCTCCGCCAGATAGGGTAAGGCCCCGATATGATCCTCATGCCCATGGGTGAGCACGATCCCGAGCAGGTCATCCCCGCGTTCCTCGATAAAGCCAAGGTCGGGGAGGATGACGTCAACACCAGGATAGGCCGGATCGGCAAAGGTAATGCCGCAATCGACCATGATCCACTTGCCCTGACAGCCATAGAGATTGACGTTCATGCCAATCTCGCCCGAGCCGCCAAGCGCGACGAAAATCAGTTCACTTCCTGGGGTCACTTAAATGTTTGTCTTTCCGGTTGACCGGTGCTTGCGCAAAAGCACCGGGGAGTGCGCAACGAGGTCGCGCCGGGGTGAATGAGGTGGCGCGTCAATCGACTGGCTATCCCTGCATATGGGCGCGTTCCCACATCATCGCCAGCCCTTGAATGGTGAGATCGGGTTCGATCGCGTCGAACACATCGGTGTGCTTTTCAAACAACACTGCCAGCCCGCCGGTCGCAATGACTTTGACGGGTCGGCCAACTTCGGCCTTCAACCGCGCGACCAGCCCCTCGATCATGCCGATATAGCCCCAATAGATGCCAATGTGCATCTGGCTCACGGTGTCGCGGCCAATGACGCTGGTATCGGTCGGTGCCTCAATCGCGATGCGGGGCAGTTTGGCCGCCGCCGTCACCAGCGCGTCGAGCGACAGGTTGATACCCGGCGCAATGACGCCGCCCTTATACGCGCCATTGAAATCAATGACTTCAAATTTGGTCGCAGTGCCGAAATCGACGACGATCAGGTCGCCCGCGTGGAGCGCGTGCGCGGCGGTGATGTTGACCGCGCGGTCGGCGCCCAGCGAGCTGGGTTCCTTCACGTCAATCTCAAACCGCCAGCCGACCGGCGGCTGCCCGGCGATCAGCGCGGTGGTGCCGAAATATTTCTCGCTCAACACCTGAAGGTTGTGCGTCGCGCGCGGCACCACGGTTGCGATAATCACGTCGGTGACCGCGCGCCGGTCAATCCCCTCGAGTTGGAGTAGCTGGTTGAGCCAGACCGCATATTCATCCGCGGTGCGCCGCGCGTCGGTTGCGATCCTCCAGCGGGTGCGGATGTCGCCACCGTCGATCACTGCAAAA
Organism: Sphingomonas sp. UBA4766; assembly: GCA_002403415.1. Taxonomy (GTDB): domain Bacteria; phylum Pseudomonadota; class Alphaproteobacteria; order Sphingomonadales; family Sphingomonadaceae; genus Sphingomonas. The sequence goes on from DHHS01000180.1 coordinate 9,803, forward strand.
ACCACATTGGTGTTGCCGACATCAATCGCTAGCAGCATCGCGCGCCCTCCTTCGAGCGGTTCAGATCAGGAATATGTCGCCCGCGTGGATGGCACGAACGCGGCCGTCCGCCAAGCGGAGGATGAGCGCGCCGTCCGCGTCGAGCCGCTCGAATATCCCTTCCACCCGCTCGCCATCGGGCAGGCTGGCGGCGAGTGCGGTGCCTGCGGGGTGCGCCCGCGCGGTCCAGGCGTCCCGGATAACGGCCAGCCCCTCGCCCCGCCACCGGCTCAGCCAGCGGGCGAAAGCATCGGCCAGCGTCGGCGCAAACTCGGCCGGGTCGGGCGCCGGGCCATGTTGTGCCAGGCTCGTAACGGGCCGGTCGAGCCCAGCCGGATGATGCGCAAGGTTGACGCCGATGCCCACCACTACCGCGTCGTCGGCGCGTTCGAGCAAAATCCCAGCGAGCTTTGCCTCGCCCAATAACAGGTCATTGGGCCATTTGATCGCGACATCGGCACCGGGGGCATAGATCCGCACCGCTTCTTCCAGCGCCACCGCCGCCACCAGCGCCAGCGTCGCTGCGGCGGGATCACTGCCGCGCAACCGCACCAGCGTCGATCCATAAAAATTGCCCGGCGGCGATTGCCACACCCGCCCCTGCCGCCCGCGTCCGCCGGTCTGACGATCGGCGCGCAGCCACAACCCCTCTCCCGCGCCGGCGGCGGCCAGCGCCAGCATGTCGGCATTGGTCGACCCTGTTTCGGCGACGGCGCGGATATTGGGGTTCAGAACAGCGCCTCTGCCGCCAGCGCGCTCCACGCGCCCAGTGCGGGGATCAGGAAATAGCCCAGCGGCGAGAGAAACACGGTTGACGCCGCGATCAGCCCACCCTCAACCGGATCGCGCACCTGCGCGAACGCCGCGGCGGGTTCATCGAAATACATCGTTTTGACGATGCGCAAATAATAATAGGCCCCCACCGCCGACAGCGCGATACCAATTGCGGCATAGACGAACAAACCGGCGGCGACTGCGGCCTGAAACACCGCAAACTTCGCGTAAAAGCCGAACAGCGGCGGAATGCCGGCCAGCGAAAACATCATCACGGCGAGCGCAAAGGCCAGCCCGGGCCGCGTCTGCGACATGCCCGACAGGCTGGCAACGCTTTCGATCGACTGGCCGCTTGTGTCCTTCATCTGCAACACGATCAGGAAACTGCCCAGCGTCATCACGACATAAATCGCCATATAGGTCAGCACCGCCGCCACGCCGGCCTGGGTGCCCGCCGCCAGCCCGACCAGCGCGAACCCCACATTGTTGATCGAGCTATAGGCCAACAGTCGCTTGATATTGCCCTGCCCGATCGCCCCCACCGCGCCGAGCGCGATCGACGCAAGCGAGGCGAACACCACGATCTGACGCCATTCAAAGGTCGCCGGACCCATTGCCTCAATCGCCACCCGCACCGCGAGCAACATCGCCGCCACCTTGGGAGCGGAGCCGAAAAAGGCCGTCACGGGTGTCGGCGCGCCTTCATAAACGTCGGGGGTCCACATGTGAAACGGCACTGCGCTCATCTTGAACGCGAGGCCCGCAAACACAAACACCAGCCCGAACAGCAAACCCTTGGAATGCGCGCCGGTATAGGCGGTTGCGACCGCGTCGAACATCGTCGTGCCCGAAAAACCGTAAACCAGACTGATGCCATAGAGCAAAATGCCGCTGGCAAGCGCGCCCAGCACGAAATATTTCAGCCCCGCCTCCGCCGATCGCAAATCACGGCGCATCATGCTCGCAAGCACATAGGCGGCCAGGCTCTGCAGCTCGAGCCCGACATAGAGCGTCAGCAGATCGCCCGCCGACACCATCATCCCCATGCCAACCGCCGATAACAGGATCAGCACAGGATATTCAGGGCGCATCGCGTCGCCCGGCGTTTGTTCAAAAAAGCGCGGCGCCATCAGGATCGCGACCGCCGCCGCCCCGTAAATCAGCACTTTGGCAAAGCCCGCAAAGGCATCCGCCTTGTATAACCCGCCAAACGCATCGCCCCCGTTCGACGCCGGGCCAGCCAACGCGATGGCAGCGCCGATCAGCACCGCCACCGCCGTCCATCCAATCGCGCGCGACGCCGCAGGCGTGCTCCACGCCGCAACCATCATCAGCACGAGCGCGCCGACCGACAGGATGATTTCGGGGAGCGTCATCAACAGGTTATGGTGCATTTCCATCTCAGTGCGCCTCCGCATGCGCCGAAGCCGCCGTGGGCGCATGACCGGGTGTCGGCTGCGAATCGCCCGTCGGTTGCGCGCGGGCGACCCGCGCCACCAATGTTTTGGCATCGCCGCGCATCGGCGCGATGAAGCTTTCGGGGTAAACGCCCATCCACAGCACCGCCGCCGCAATCGGCGCAAGCAACGCGACTTCGCGCGCGCTCAAATCGGGCATCACGCGCACATCGTCATGCACAAGGTCGCCAAAAGCGATCCGCCGATAGAGATAGAGCATATAGCCCGCCCCCAGGATGATACCGGTCGTGCACAGGAACGTCGCCAGCGTCGACACCTGATAGGTGCCCGCCAGACTCAAAAACTCGCCGACAAAGCCGCTCGTGCCCGGCAAGCCAATCGACGCCATGGTGAACAGCAGGAAAAACAGCGCGTAGCGTGGCATATTGATCGCCAGCCCGCCATATCGGCTGATCTCGCGCGTGTGCAGCCGGTCATAGATGATGCCAACGCACAGGAACAACGCGCCCGACACCAGCCCGTGGCTGAGCATCACGATCATCGCGCCCTCAATCCCCTGTTGATTGAACGCGAACAGCCCGATCGTCACAATCGCCATATGCGCAACCGATGAATAAGCGATCAGCTTTTTCATGTCCGACTGCACCAGCGCGACCAGCGAGGTGTAAATCACCGCCACCGCCGACAGCGCAAGGATCAGCCAGGTCAGGCTCGCCGAGGCTTCGGGAAACATCGGCACCGAAAAGCGCAGAAATCCATAGCCGCCGAGCTTGAGCAGCACGCCCGCAAGAATGACCGACCCCGCCGTCGGTGCCTGCACATGCGCGTCGGGGAGCCAGGTGTGCACCGGCCACATCGGCATCTTGAC
>DHHS01000180.1:13187-14997 GCA_002403415.1 Sphingomonas sp. UBA4766
GTGTGCACCGGCCACATCGGCATCTTGACCGCAAACGACGCGAAAAACGCCAGCCAGAGCCAGGTCTGCGCCTCGCGCGGGAAGTCGTGGTTCAGCAACGTCGGAATGTCGCTCGTCCCGGCATGTTGCACCATGTAGAGCATCGCGATCAGCATCAGCAGCGAGCCAAGCAGCGTGTAGAGAAAGAATTTATAGCTCGCATAAACGCGGTTCACGCCGCCCCAAATCCCGATGATAAGGAACATCGGGATCAAGCCGCCTTCAAAAAATACATAGAACAGGAACAGATCCTGCGCCGCGAAGGTGCCGATCATCAGCACTTCGGTGAACAGAAAGGCGGCCATATATTCGCTCACCCGCGTGGTGACCGATTCCCAGCTCGCCCCAATGCAAATCGGCATCAGGAAAACGCTGAGCATGATGAGCATCAGCGCAAATCCATCAATCCCCAGCGACCAGCCAAACGGGCCGAACACCGCGTCGGCGCGCTCGACAAACTGCCATTGCGGCCCACCAATGTCGAAATTCGCCCACAGCACGACGCCCAGCGCAAAATCAACCAACGTCGCCGCCAGCGCCAGCCAGCGCGCACCGTTCGCGCTTAAAAACAGGCACGCGACCGCCGCCAGCGCAGGCACGGCGAGCATGATCGACAGGATCGGCAGATTGTCCATGGTCCCCGCTCAGCTCGCAATCGCCCAGGTGACAACCGCGGTCAGCCCGATCAGCATCACAAAGGCATAGGTATAAATGTAACCGCTCTGCAGCATCGCTGCGGCCCGGCTCCCCTGCGCGACGAACGCAGCGGCGCCATTGGGACCGAACCGGTCGATCGTTTGTTCATCGCCCCGGTGCCAGAACAACCGACCAAAGGCGAACGCAGGCTTGACGAACAACAGATCGTAAAGCTCGTCGAAATACCATTTCTTGAGCAGCCAATCGTGCAGCCATGGCACGCCCCGCGACACAGCCACCGGCAGTTCCGGCCGCGCGACATAAGCGACATAAGCCCCGCCCAGCCCGAGCAGCATGACGATGCCGGTCGACAGCTTGACCAGCAGCGGCACTTCATGCGCGGCGTGCGCCAGATGCTCGCTATAGGCAATCGCCCCGCGCCAGAATTCCTCGCCCGAAGCCGGTTCGATGAAGAAACCGTGAAAGGCAAATCCCGCCGCCACCGCGCCGACCGACAACAGGATCAGCGGCAGCAGCATCGACAGCGGCGATTCGTGCGGATGATAACCGCCATCGCCGGTCGCGGCGGCGTGGTGCCCGCCCGTGTGCCCGTGCGCGTGACCATCATGGCCATGGTCGTCATGCGCGTGGTCCTCATGCCCATGCGCGTGGAGCGCGTGCTGAACATGCTCGGACCCCGCCCAGCGTGGCGCACCCCAGAAAGTCAGGAACATCAGCCGCCACGAGTAAAAGCTGGTCAACAATGCAACGATAATCCCCGTCACCGATGTGCCGATATTGCCCGCCGCCCAGGCGCTTTCGATGATGGCGTCTTTGGAGTGAAAGCCCGCAAAGCCGATCGCCAGTTCGTTGCCGAACACCGCCGGCACGCCGACGCCGGTAATCGCAAGCGTCCCCATCATCATCGCCCAAAAGGTGATCGGGATCGACCGCCGCAGCCCGCCGTAAAAGCGCATGTCCTGCTCATGGTGCATCGCATGGATCACCGACCCCGCGCCCAGGAACAGCAGCGCCTTGAAGAAAGCGTGCGTAAACAAGTGGAACATCGCCGCGCCATAAGCACCGCATCCGGCGGCGAAAAACATGTAGCCGAGCTGCGAACAGGTCGAATAGG
>DHHS01000180.1:15308-16378 GCA_002403415.1 Sphingomonas sp. UBA4766
AATAGGCGATCACCCGCTTGATATCGGTTTGCACCAGGCCAACGGTTGCCGCAAAGAAACAGGTCGCCGCCCCTACCGTCATCACCACCGTCAGCGCAAAGGGCGATGTCTCGAACATCGGCGAAAGGCGGCACACCATGAACACGCCCGCCGTCACCATGGTGGCGGCATGGATCAGCGCGGACACGGGCGTCGGCCCCTCCATCGCATCGGGCAACCAGGTGTGCAGGCCTAGCTGCGCCGACTTGCCCATTGCGCCCACGAACAAGAGCAGACACAGCACCGTCATCGTGTCGGCGCGGAACCACAGAAAGCCGATGGTCGATCCCGCCATCCCCGGCGCCAGCCGCAGGATTTCGTCGATCTGAACCGTGTTGAACACCAGATAGGTGCCAAAAATGCCGAGCATAAAGCCCAGATCGCCAACGCGGTTGACCACAAACGCCTTGATCGCAGCGGCGTTGGCGCTCGGCTTTTTGAACCAGAAACCGATCAGCAGATAGCTGGCCAACCCCACGCCTTCCCATCCGAAAAACATCTGGACGATGTTGTCGGCGGTCACCAGCATCAGCATCGCAAAGGTGAACAGCGACAGATAAGCGAAAAACCGCGGCTGATCCGGGTCTTCGGCCATATAGCCCCAGCTATAAAGGTGGACGAGCGCCGACACGCTGGTGATGACGACCAGCATGACCGCGGTCAGCGCATCGACGCGAAAGCTCCACCCCGCCTCAAGACTGCCCGAGCGGATCCAGTCGGCAACCGGGAATACCGCCGCTTGCCCACCCTCCAGAAAGCCGAAGAAAATCGGCCATGACAGCGTGCAGGACACAAACAGCGCCGCCGTCGTCACCAGCTTGGCCGCAAACGGCCCGATCACGCGCGCGCCAAGCCCGGCGACCAGCGACGCGAACAGCGGCAGGAACACAATCGTGTTGATTTGAAGGACCACCGAGTTCATCCGCGCATCCTGCTGGGATCATCGACCGAAATCGTGCCGCGTCCGCGAAAGAAGATGACCAGAATGGCCAGCCCAATCGCTGCCTCACCCGCCGCGACGGTCAGCACGA
>DHHS01000180.1:16780-17392 GCA_002403415.1 Sphingomonas sp. UBA4766
AGCTCAATCGCCATCAGAATGACGATGATATTCTTGCGATTGAGGAAAATACCGAGCACGCCCATGGTAAACAGGATCGCGGCGACGATCAGATAGTGAATTAGCCCGATCACAGCTCCACCCCCTCGCCCACCGGCACTTGCACGTTGCGCGTTGCATCTTCGGGGCGGCGCGCATTTTGCTGCGCGATATTCTGCGGCTTCACCCCGCTGCGCTTGCGATGCGTCAGCACAATCGCGCCGATCATCGCAACCAGCAGCACCAGCCCGGCGGCCTCGAAAATATAGAGGTAGCGCGAATAGAGCAGTTCCCCGACCGCCTCGATATTGGGCTTGGCCGAAATCGGCGCGGCGCGGCTCGAAAGCGCGATCGGCCCAACCGACCAGGCCTGAACCGTAATCACCAGCTCGGCCGCCAGCGCCACCGCGAGCGCCAGCCCCGGCCAGATATAGCGCGCCGCGCCCGTGCGCAGCTCGGCAAAATCAAGGTCGAGCATCATCACCACGAACAGGAACAGCACCGACACCGCGCCGACATACACAATGACGAGCAGCATCGCGATAAACTCCGCGCCCAGGAGCACCATCAGCCCGGCGGCGTTGAAAAAGGCGA
>DHHS01000180.1:17718-17967 GCA_002403415.1 Sphingomonas sp. UBA4766
TCAGCCACAGCACCGAATGCACGGGATTGCGCGACGCAATCGTCATCGCGCCCGATGCGAGCACGAGCCCGGCGAACAGGTAAAAGGCGAAGACCTGAATCACGATATCTGCTGACCCCTGTGGTTCGGCTGGCGCTTAACGATATGGCGCATCGGCGGCAAGGTTTGCGGCGATCGCGCGTTCCCACCGATCGCCATTGTCGAGCAGCTTGGCCTTGTCATAAATCAGCTCCTCGCGGGTTTCGGTGG
>DHHS01000180.1:18306-20437 GCA_002403415.1 Sphingomonas sp. UBA4766
CGACAATCGCATCGACCGGGCACGCCTCTGCGCAAAAGCCGCAATAGATGCACTTGGTCATGTCGATGTCATAGCGGGTGGTGCGCCGCGATCCGTCGGCACGCGGCTCGGCCTCGATCGTGATTGCCTGCGCGGGGCAGATCGCCTCACACAGCTTGCACGCGATGCACCGCTCCTCGCCGTTCGGATAACGCCGCAAGGCGTGCTCGCCGCGGAAGCGGGGCGAGATCGGGTTCTTCTCGTAAGGATAGTTGATCGTCGCCTTCGCCTTGAAGAAATAACTCAAGGTCTTGGCGTGCGCCTTCAGAAATTCCCACAGGGTGAAGGCTTTGATCGTTTGGGCAATGCTCATTTGGGTTTGTCCGTTCGGGTGCACTTGCCCTCGATCACGACGACGAAGGGCTCGCGCGCGTTAGCGGCTTTGTCGGTCGCCAGCGAAGCAGGAAGAATGATCACCTTCGCGGTGCCATCACCGGCGTCCACGAGATTAACAAGCGAGATGCACGCCGACTCGGTGAACATGCACGGTCCCATTGAGAAGGCAGAAAAGACGATCGCGCCATCAGCAGTGGGCAGGCCAGCGAACTTACCCGCAATCTGTATCGGATTGCTCGGCCAAACAACGTCGATGTTGATGCCGTTTTTGTCTTGCTTCACCGACGCATTAAACCGCCATGCGCCCTCCGCGACGCCGGGAAAATTGATCGGGTTCAGCGACGTCTTGTCGCCGTCCTGCGTCAGCGCCCGGGGCTCGGCGAGCGTACAATCGTAGCTCGAAGAGACCGCTGCGACGAGAGCTAGTGCCATCAGGCTCATGCAGGCACTCCCACGCGGACGAGCATCAGATAGCCCGACACCAGAAAGACAAACACCAGGCTCAGCGGCAGAAACACTTTCCACCCCAGCCGCATCAACTGGTCATAACGGTAACGCGGGACGGTCGCCTTCACCCAGCTGAACAGGAAGAAGAACACGCACATTTTGAGGAACAGCCACACCAGCCCCGGCACCGCATAAAGCGGCGCCCAGTCGACCGGCGGCAGATAGCCCCCCCAAAACAGCGTCGCGTTCAGCACGCACATCAGGATGACATTGGCATATTCGCCCAGCCAATAGAGCGCGAACGACATCGACGAATATTCGGTCTGATATCCCGCGACCAGCTCGCTTTCGGCCTCGGTCAAGTCGAACGGGGCACGCTGCGTCTCTGCCAGCGACGAGATGAAGAACACCACCGCCATCGGGAACAATAGCGGATTGAAGCCAAAGCCATTGATGAAGCCGTAAAGCCCGCGCTGCGCCTCTACGATCCCCGCCAGATTGAATGTGCCCGCCCACATCACGACCGAAATCAGCACGAAACCAATCGCGACTTCGTAAGACACCATCTGCGCCGCCGCGCGGATTGCCGAGAAAAACGGGTATTTCGAATTTGAAGACCAGCCCGCAAGAATAATCCCGTAAACGCCGAGCGACGACGCCGCGAGCACATAGAGCAACCCGACATTGATATTCGACAGCACCAGATCAGCCTGAAACGGCACCACTGCCCAGACGACGAGCGCAACGGTGAAGGTCACCATCGGCGCGAGCACGAACAGCCCCTTGTTCGCGCCCGACGGGATGATCGTTTCCTGCAAAAAGACCTTCAGCGCGTCCGCAAAGCTTTGCAGAATGCCAATCGGCCCGACCACATTCGGCCCACGCCGCAACGCCATCGCCGCCCAGATCTTGCGATCGGCATAGATGATGAGCGCTACCATCAGCATCACCGGAAACGCGATGAGCAGAATATCGATCAGGGTCCAGATGAACCACGCCCATTCATAACCGACATAGGGGGACAGCCAGCTCGTCATTCCGCCGCCTCCGCAAATTCCTGGCCATGGATCAGTTCAGCCGAGCAGCGCTGCATCGTCGGGCTGGCGCGGCAGATCGCGTTGGTGAGGTAGAAATCCTTGATCGGATAGCCTGCAATCACCCCTGCCGCCTCGGCACCCAGCGCAGGCGGGTCCCACTCGAAGCTCGCCAGCTCGGGCGACCCGAGCGCGGGCACGTCCGCCGCCATCGCCGCGCGGAGCTGGTCGAGCGTGTCGAACGGTAACGCATCGCCCAGCCGCTCGCTCAGCGC
>DHHS01000180.1:20732-20865 GCA_002403415.1 Sphingomonas sp. UBA4766
CAGCCGCTCGCTCAGCGCGCGCAAGATGGTCCAATCCTCACGCGCGTCGCCGGGGGGGAATACGGCCCGCTCCCCGCGCTGCACCCGGCCCTCCAGGTTGACCCAAATGCCCGATTTCTCGGCATAGCTCGCC
>DHHS01000180.1:21160-21364 GCA_002403415.1 Sphingomonas sp. UBA4766
CGATTTCTCGGCATAGCTCGCCCCCGGCAACACGACATCGGCGGCGGCTGCGCCCTTGTCGCCGTGATGGCCGATATAGACTTTGAAACTTTGGCCGAACGCTGAAAAATCAACCTCATCCGCGCCCAGGAACAGCACGATCTGCGGCTTGGCCGTAACGACATCGGCAATCCCGCCGCGTTGCGCATAGCCCAGCATCAGCCC
>DHHS01000180.1:21755-21960 GCA_002403415.1 Sphingomonas sp. UBA4766
AAAGCAAGCGCCCCGCCCAGCCCGTTTTTCAGCGCCGCCCCGCCGACAATCACCATCGGTCGCTCGGCCTTGTCAAAGGCGTCGACCACCGCGTCGGGCAAAGCACCAAGCACGCTCAGATCATCGCCCAGCCACTCAACCTTATAGGTCAAATCAACCTGCGGCCCGATCGCAAACACCTTTGCGCCGCGCTTGATCGCCTTGC
>DHHS01000184.1 GCA_002403415.1 Sphingomonas sp. UBA4766
TCCATCTTGGCAAAGCTCTTGTCGCGCAGCACGCCAGCATTGTTGATGAGGATGTCGATGCGGCCCCATTTCGCTTTAGCGGCCTCAACCATCGCGACCATCTGGTCATAATCGGTGACTGAGCCGCCGTTCGACATCGCCTCGCCGCCAGCCGCTTCGATTTCCTCAACAACTTTGAGCGCTGCATCCGAATGGCCGGTGCCATCGCGCGACCCGCCCAGGTCATTGACCACCACCTTCGCCCCGCGCCGCGCGAGTTCAAGTGCATAGGCCCGGCCCAGCCCGCCACCAGCACCTGTGACAATGGCAACGCGGTTTTCAAACGAAATGGTCATTGCAAGCTCCCCTGAAAATAATCCGAGCCGCTCCTAGGCGATCAATGCGCCCGCGAAAAGCCGTTGGTTTCGATGGCGCGCGGCCTCGTCTGGAGTAGTGGTCAATTCCCCGCATCGAGCGCATAGCCCGCCGAGCGGACGGTGCGGATAATGTCGGGCCGGTCGCCAATGTTGATCGCCTTGCGCAGCCGACGGATGTGAACATCGACGGTGCGGCTTTCAATATCGCTGTCATGCCCCCACACCGCATCGAGCAGGCGTTCGCGGCTGAACACCCAGCCGGGATGCTCCAGAAAATGCTTTAGCAAGCGGAATTCGGTGGGGCCCAGCGGCACAAAATCCCCGCCCCGGCGCACCTTATGCCCGACCGTATCCATTTCGATATCAGCATAAATCAACTGTTCGCCTGCAAGTGCGGGGCGCACCCGCCGCAGCACCGCGCCCACGCGCGCCACTAATTCGCGCGGCGAAAAGGGTTTGGTCACATAATCATCGGCGCCGGTTTCCAGCCCGCGCACCCGGTCTTCCTCCTCGCCGCGCGCGGTCAGCATAATTATCGGTACATTGGCGGTCTCGGGCATCCGACGCAGGCGGCGGCATACTTCGATCCCGCTCAACCCCTCCACCATCCAGTCAAGTAGAACGATGTCGGGCGTTGCTTCCTTGGCCAGCAGCAACGCTTCCTCGCCATCGGCGGTTTGCTTGACGTCGAAATCCTCGCGCTTGAAATGCCATACCAGCAATTCGGCAAGGGCTGCATCGTCTTCTACCAACAGCATTTTGGCGCGTGCCATTTTAGTGTCTCCGTCAGATGATCGGGCGGGCGCCGCGTTCGCGCTCGCCCATATGAACGCCGGTGGCCGCAAAATAGACCATTTCGGCGACATTGGTGGCGTGGTCGCCCACGCGCTCCAAATTCTTGGCAATGAACAACAGGTGCGCGCCCTGGCCAATGCTGGCCGGGTTTTCCATCATGTAAGTGATGAGCACGCGAAACAGGCTGTTGTAAAAGTCATCGAGCGCGCGGTCACTCTCCCAAACCTGGACAGCGGCGTCGGCATCGCGCGCGGCAAAGGCGTTGAGCACGTCATGTACCATCTTGGTCGCCATCGTCGCCATCGCGGGCAGCACCGACAGCGGTTCGATTGCGCCGTGATCGTCAACCGCCGCCACCCGTCGCGCGATATTCTTGGCATAATCGCCGATCCGCTCGACCACGCTCGCGATTTTGAGCGCGGCGACCACTTCGCGCAGATCATCGGCGAGTGGTGCACGCAGGGCAATGAGCTGCACGGCAAGCCGTTCGACTTCATGCTCGATCGCGTCGATTTGTGCGTCGCCTGCGATCACGGCTTCGGCGGTTTCAAGGTCGTGGTGGCGCAGCGCTTCCATCGATTGGATAATCGCCTGTTCCGCAAGCCCGCCCATCTGCGCGATCAGCCCGCGCAGCTGCCCGATATCGTCGTCAAAGGCCTTTACAGTATGTTCAACCAAAGTGTTTCTCTATCCGGTGTATCAGCCATAACGGCCAGTGATGTAATCCTTGGTTCGTTCCTGGCGAGGATTAGTGAATATATCTGATGTCGCGCCATATTCGATCAATTGACCGAGATGAAAAAAGGCCGTTCGTTGTGAAACGCGCGCTGCCTGTTGCATATTGTGCGTGACGATGACGATTGCATAACGCCCTTTCAGCTCGTGAATGAGCTCCTCGATCTTGGCGGTTGCGATCGGATCGAGCGCAGAACAGGGTTCGTCCATCAAAATGACTTCAGGGTCGACCGCAATCGCGCGCGCGATGCACAGCCGCTGTTGTTGCCCGCCGGACAGCGCGGTGCCGCTGTCCGAAAGGCGATCCTTCACTTCGTCCCACAATCCTGCGCGGTTCAGCGATTGTTCGACGATCGCGTCGAGCTGTGCTCGGCCTGCGGCCAGGCCGTGGATGCGCGGGCCATAGGCGACATTTTCGTAAATCGTCTTTGGAAAGGGATTGGGCTTTTGAAACACCATGCCCACCCGCGCGCGCAATTGGACGACATCCATTTCGGGCGCGTAAATATCCTCATCATCGAGGCGAATGTCGCCGCTTGTCCGCGCAATCGGAATTGTGTCATTCATGCGGTTGAGCGTGCGGAGGAACGTGGATTTCCCACAGCCCGATGGCCCGATCAGCGCGGTGACTTCATCGACGCACACGTCGATCGACACGTCGCTGATCGCTTGCTTGTCGCCATAATGAACATTGACATGGCGCGCGGTCATTTTGGGGGAGGCAGCGGTTTTGGTCATTACCAGCGAGTCTCAAATCGGTTGCGCAGATAAATGGCGATGCCATTCATCGCGAGGAGGAAAACAAGCAGCACGATGATCGCCGCGCTCGTCTTTTCGACGAAGCCGCGATTCACTTCATCGGACCACAGGAAAATCTGCACCGGCAGCACGGTTGCCGGATCGGTCAGCCGACCCGGCGGCGTTGCGATGAAGGCGCGCATCCCGATCATCAATAGCGGCGCCGTCTCGCCCAGCGCGCGCGCCATGCCAATGATCGTGCCGGTCAAAATGCCCGGCAGCGCCAGCGGCAGGACGTGGTGGAACACCACCTGAACCGGGCTCGCGCCCACACCAAGCGCTGCATCGCGGATCGATGGGGGCACCGCCTTGATTGCGTTGCGCCCGGCGATGACGATGACAGGCATGGTCATCAGCGCCAGCGTCATCCCCCCGACCAGCGCAGCCGAGCGCGGCAAGTGAAACACGTTCAAAAACACCGCCAGCCCTAACAGCCCAAAGATGATCGACGGCACCGCCGCCAGATTGTTGATCGACACTTCGATCAGGTCGGTGATCCAATTGCGCGGGGCATATTCCTCCAGATAGAGCGCGGCGAGCACCCCGATTGGAAAGGCGAGCAGAAGAGTGACGATCATCGTGAAGATCGACCCCTTCAGCGCGCCCCAAATTCCCACGATTGTCGGGTCGGTCGAGTCGGCCTCGACAAAGAAAGTCGCGTTGAAACTGGTATGGAGCACCCCGCGTGTGGTCAGCTTGGCAACGGCTGCTTCGGCGGTCGCGCTCCCGTCGCGCTTGGCGGCGATGTCGATATCGGTCGCGGCGGGCACGGCGATTACGGCCTTGCGCTGCAACAGCGTCGGATCGGCCTTTAACTGTTCGCGCAGCGTCATCCAGGCGCCGTCCGAAATCAGCGTGTCGCCGCCGGGGCCATAGGCGGCAATTGCCGCGCGCGCCATCGCATCGGGCAAGCCTGCACCTGCCAGCGCAAGGTCGGCACCTTGGCCACGCAACCGGCCGGGATCGAGCGATAGCCCGGCGCGGGCAAAGTCAACCGGGACATCGATGCGCGTCTGCACAAACCCCTGCGCGCCGTTGATAACCATCGTGATGAGCAGAAACGCTAGAAAACTGGCCGAGCCGATCACGGCGGCCAGCCCGAACCAGCGAAATCGGCGTTCGGCGGCATAACGGCGGCGCACACGGCGCTGCATCCCGATCGAGCGCCAATCGGTCGGTACCGGGCCGCCGGGGGAGAGGGGGGCGCGTGTGTCAGTCATAAGCCTCGCGGTATCGCTTCACGACCGTCAGCGCGGCGATGTTGAGAATGAGCGTGATGATGAACAGCGTTAGCCCCAGCGCGAAGGCGGCAAGCGTTTTAGGGCTGTCAAATTCGGCTTCGCCCGTCAGGAGGTCGACAATCTGCTTGGTTACCGTGGTCGCGCTCGACAAGGGGTTGAGGCTGATGGTCGCCGCGCCCGACGCCGCCATCACCACGATCATCGTCTCGCCTATCGCGCGGCTGACGGCGAGCAACACGCCCCCGACCACACCAGGAAGGGCGGCGGGCAGCAACACCCGGCTGATCGTCTCCGACGTGGTTGCTCCCATCGCCAGCGAGCCGTCGCGCATGGCGGCGGGCACCGCCGCGATCGAATCATCTGCCATCGACGAGACGAACGGGATAATCATCACCCCCATCACCAGCCCGGCGGCGAGTGCACTTTCGGCGCTCGCATAGGGTATCCCTATCGCCACTGCGAAATCGCGCACCGCAGGTGCCACCGTCAGCGCGGCGAAATAACCATAGACGACCGTTGGCACCCCAGCGAGAATTTCAAGGATAGGTTTCATCCATCGCCGCACCCGCGCGGTTGCATACTGCGTGAGGTAGATTGCGCTCATCAGCCCAAAGGGGATGGCAACCAGCATCGCAATCACCGCACCGATGAAGAACGTGCCCCAGAACAGCGGCACCGCGCCGAGCGCCCGACCGGGATCGGCGGGGTCGATCACTTGCGGGCTCCAATGCGTGCCAAACAGAAAGTCGATGACGGGCACCAATTGGAAAAACCGCCATGATTCAAGTAGCAAGGACGCAATGATGCCCATGGTCGTCAAAATCGCGATCAGCGAGGCCGCGAGCAGGCTCGCCATCACCAATCGTTCAATCCGGGCGCGGGCACCAAAACCGGGCTTGATCTGCAGATACGCCTGCACCCCGCCCGCAATCGCGAGCAACAGCGCAACAATGGTGCCGATCCAGCCATAGCGCGCGGCCTGTGCGACATAAGCGGGGGCGAGCGCGGCGGCGGCGGGATTGTCGCTTGCCACCGTGCGCCCCTCGGCAATGCTGCGAGCCTGGCTCAGAATTGCGGCGCGCTCGAAACCGGGCGGGGGCAGCGATGCGGCGGCGGGCATCTCCAGCACGGCATCGGTGACCAGCGCGGGCGTTGCCAGCGCCCAGACCGCCAAAAACACCAGTGCCGGGCCGGCCACCCACAACGCGACATAGCCGCCATGGTGCGAGGGGAGCGAGCTGAACCGCCTCACGGTGCCCCGTCGAAACGCCACCGCGCGGACGCGCGCCGTCAACCAGCCGATCAGGCTAAGGCCGGCAATAACAAACAAAAGTGCTAGGATAGACAATGGCTTGGATCAGCTCTTTTGGCGAATGACCGGGGCGGGACCGCGATGAGATACCGCCCCGGCGGAGGGATTATTTCAGGCGTGCCGGGTTCATCAAGGTGCCGTTTTCGATGATTTCGGCTGATGCTTGCCGGACATCTTGCGGCGCGGCAATCAGCCCGCGCTTGGCGAGCGGCCCGCCGGGATTCCATGCCTTTGAATAGGCTTCGATATATTTCTGCAAGCCCGGAATCGCGCTCATATGCGCTTGCTTGACATAGAGATAGAGCGGCCGTGACCCCGGATAGGTGCCGCCGGCAATCGTTTCATAACTTGGAGAAATGCCGCTGAGCGTGACGCCGGCCAGCGTCGCCTTGTTCTCCTCCAGATAGCTGAAGCCGAACACGCCGATCGCGTTGGGATTGGATTGCAGCTTTTGCACGATCAGATTGTCGTTTTCGCCCGCATCGACATAGGGGCCGTCGGTGCGCACTTCCTGACACGCCTTTTTATAGGCGTTTTCGTCTTTTTTCTTCAGATCAAGGCTCGCCGGGTAAACCGCTTCGCACCCGCGTGCCAAAATTAGTTCAGCCATGGCATCGCGCGTGCCGCTGGTCGCGGGCGGGCCGTAAACCTGGATCGGAATGGCCGGGAGCGTGGGGTTCACATCTTTCCAAGTCTTGGCCGTATTGGGCGCCCCACGCGGATTGGCCGCGAGCGCCAGATAAAGGTCGGGCGGCGTCAGCGCCAGTTTCGGGCCGTTCAGCGCCTCTGCAAACGCGATGCCGTCGACGCCGACCTGAATCTCCATAATCCGGTCGACGCCGTTTTCCTCGCACATCTTATATTCAGCCGCAGTCATTCGACGCGATGCGTTTTCGATGTCGGGATGGCGCGCGCCGACGCCTGCGCAAAACTGCTTCATCCCGGCGCCGGTGCCGTTCGATTCAACCACCGGCGCCTTCATGCCGGGGTTGGCGTTCACAAATTGCTCGGCGACGAGCGTTGAAAACGGATAGACGGTCGACGATCCCACGATCTTGATCTGATCGCGCGATCCCGCGCCCCCGCTGCCTGCCTGGTCGGTGCAGGCCGAAACGGCCGATGTCAGCGCGATTGCCGTAAATGCTGTGAGTGCGATTCTGCGACGCATTATTTTTCTCCCTGTCGGCCAAGCTGAGGGACGACCCAAATGGTCAACCTTCATACTACCCGGCCAACGGCTATCACCCGGACCCGCGCCCCTCTGTGACGGTTGCGTGACTCTTTGATAACACAGCTTCCCGTCCCAC
Organism: Sphingomonas sp. UBA4766; assembly: GCA_002403415.1. GTDB lineage: Bacteria > Pseudomonadota > Alphaproteobacteria > Sphingomonadales > Sphingomonadaceae > Sphingomonas. The sequence continues at coordinate 6,545 of DHHS01000184.1, forward strand.
GCCAGTGGGGGGTGCGGCGGGCAGCAAAACCGATGCTGTGGTGCCTTTGCCCAGCGTGCTGCTGATGTCGAGCCGCCCGCGATGCCGCTCGATAATGTGCTTGACGATCGCGAGGCCGAGGCCGGTGCCGCCCAGCGCGCGGCTGCGCCCGGCATCGACGCGGTAAAAACGCTCGGTCAGCCGGGGCAAATGTTCGGGCGCGACGCCATCACCCTCATCGGCCACCGCCAGCCGGATCATGCCGGTCTGGTCACGGCGCAAATGCGTGACCACGGGCGTGCCGGGCCGCCCATATTTCATCGCATTGCCGATGAGGTTGTGAATCACCTGGCTCAATTGCGCGCGGTCGCCGAACACGTGCGGGACGTTGCCGTCGATTTCGGCGATCAAATCCTCGCCACGGCGGTCTAGCGTGTCGGCAAGCTCGGCATGCACTTCCTCCACCAGCGCGGCGAGATCGACTTCGCTGGCGGGAACCCGGTATTTTTCCGCCTCGATCCGTGACAGCGAGATCAGATCCTCCACCAGTCGCTGCATCCGCCGCGCCTCATCGAACATCACCTTCAGGAAACGGCCACGTACCTCCGCATCGCCGCCCGCCTTGTCGTCGGACAGCGTTTCGACAAACCCCAGAATCGAGGCCAGCGGCGTGCGCAATTCGTGGCTGGCGTTGGCGACGAAATCGACGCGCATCCGCTCCGCAGCATAGCTGCCGGTCTGGTCTATCAAATGCACCACACGCCGCCCGTCGGACATGTTTGTCAGCCGCATTTCCCAACGTTGATCGAGTGTGCCGAGCCCGACGAGGTTGATCGGCGGTCCCGGCACCGGATTGCGGTTCGTGAGCCGTTCGGCCGCAGCCGGATGGCGGATGGCGAGGCGCACATCCTCGCCCATGATATGTCCGCCGAGAAGCGCGCGCGCTGGGTGGTTTGCATGCGCCACGCGCCCGTCGGCGACGATCAGCACGGGTTCGATAATCGCTTCGAGCAGTTCATCGATATTGACCGGCGGGCGGTCGTCGCGCGCCGGAACAGGGCGCGGTGCCGCCTCTGCTTGCGCCTCGCCCGTGCCCGCTGCGACCAGCACGGCGGCGATCCCGCCGACCAGCACGATCATCGCTGCCTCCACATCGGGGTGGAGCAGCCATGTCGCCAGCACGACGGTTGCGATAACCGCCATCCCGGTCAGCGTGCGCAGGCCAAAGGGGTGAAGCATTAACCACAGGATAGCGCAAACTGGGACACACGGCGAGGGGGCGCGGCCCCCAAATGCTTGCGCGGGTTTCATGTTTGTGAAAGGGCTGAGTGTCATGAAGGGCGGACAATGACCGAAGATACCCCTCCCAATGGCATGCCAAACGCGCCGATCAACGCGACGCGGCGGCGCGCGCTGATGCTGGGTGCTGTGGGCGCGACCGCAATTGTGTCGATTCGGCCCGCGCTCGCGCAGACGGCGGCCTCCGTCATCACATGCGAGATTCCGGTGCCCGACGCGGGGCGCGCGGGGCAATTCATTGCAGCGGACGGCACTGTCGTGCCCAGCGGCACCACCGGCGCTTTTCCGCCTGCTGCCGGACCCTTTAAGGGCGAGGATGTGAAGCGTGCGTTGAGCGGCGGGCAGTTGCCCGGCGTGGATGCCGAACGCAGCCGCGCCTATATGCAATATATCCGCCGCCTCCAATCGGGGACGAGCGGCTTTACTTGCTTTGCCTCATTGCAAATGCCGCGCGGCTGAGCGCTGAGATGCGGTATTGCGCCGCAATTGCAGCGACATTGCGGGTGGTGGCGTTTGACGACCTGACGCTGATTTATCACCGCGCCTCGGGGATTACCCATGTGCTGGCGTCGCCTGCGCCGGAATTGCTGGCCGCGCTGACCGAGCCGCTAACGCTTGCCGAGCTGCGCGCACGGCTGGTCGCTGAGTTTGAGCTGGCCGACGCAGCGGACGGGGCGTTGCAGGCGCGGCTCGACGAACTGGTAGCGGCCGGGCTGGTGACGGCGGCATGAGGCACTGCCACAGCATCCGCATTGGCCCCGTCGGCTTTCGCATCGGCAGCGACTGGCGCGCGCCGATTGACCAGTTGCGCGACCTGTATCGCGACTATCCCGCGCCCGAGGATGGCGTCCCTGATTTCACGGTGCGGCTGTTCGCGCAGCGCCCGTGGCGGCGCGTGCTTCGCCCCGCGGTCATGATTGGCGGGGATTATGTCTTGCCAGAGGTCGCACCCCTTCCGCTTGCGCAAGGGTTGCTGGCGGCGGAAATGGGGATGAACCTGCAAATGGCGCTGGGGCAGCGGCGGTTCCTGTTGCTTCACGCAAGCGTTGTCGAGCGCGATGGGCAGGCGTTGCTAATGACGGGGGAATCAGGGGCGGGCAAATCGACGCTTGCGGCATTGCTTGCCGCCCATGGCTGGCGACTGATGGGCGATGAATTCGCCTTGGTCGATTTGGAAGATGGACGGGTGCACGCTTTTCCCAGGCTCATCAGCCTGAAAAACCGTGCGATCGACGTGATGACCGCGGCCCTGCCGCAAGCGCGTTTTGGCCCAATGCTCGCGGGCACACCCAAGGGCGACATCCGCCACCTGGTCCCCGATTCGCGCGCGATTGCCGCCATGAATACGCCCGCGCCGCCCAAGCTGCTGCTATTCCCAACCTATGGCCATGTAGCCGATCAGCGCCCGGTGGGCATGGGCGAAGTGTTTGTGCGACTGACCCAAGCATCGACCAACTACACCGCCCTTGGCGAAGCGGGTTTTGCAGCACTCACCCGGCTGGTGCAAGCGGTGCCCGCGCACGCGATAGACTATCCCGATACCGAGGCGGCGTTGACGACGGTGGAGGCGTTATGGGCGGCGCGGTAGGAGATGGCCGCGAGCTGGCGGCTGCCTTGCGCGATCCAGCGACCACCGGGACGTTCAATGCGGATGACTGGACCAGCCTGATCGCGATTGCCCGCGCCGAGCAGATGATCGGTCCACTCGCTCACCGGCTGGCCGGGTTGCCGGTGCCGCCCGCCGTCGCGCGACTGCTCGCCGATGCACGCACATCCGCCGAGCAGGGGCGGATCGCCGCGCTTTGGGAGGCAGAAATGGCGCGCCGCGCGCTTGCGCCGCTGGGGGTGCCGGTGGTGCTCCTCAAAGGGACGGCCTATGTCGCGGCGGGCCTTGAGGCAGGGGTGGGGCGTTCGATCGGCGATCTCGACATTCTGGTTCCGCGCGCATCGCTTGATGCTGTGGAGCAGGTGCTGCTCGCTGCGGGCTGGGAATGGGTGAAGCCCGATCCCTATGACGACGCCTATTATCGTCGTTGGATGCACGAGCTGCCGCCGCTGATCCACCGAATGCGTGATCGGATGATTGATGTCCACCACACTATCCTGCCACTGACCGCGCGGATTGCTCCGGATGCGGACGCGCTGATCGCCGATTCGGTTGCGCTCAACAATGGCCTGCGGGTGTTGAGCCCGGCCGACATGATCGTCCATGCCGCTGCGCATCTGATTGCCGATGGCGACCTTGCGGGGGGGATGCGCAATTTGTGGGACATCCACTGTTTGGTGCGCGAGATCGGGACCGAGGGGCTGTCGACGCGCGCCGCGCATCACGGGCTGTGGGCTGCGGTGGCACGCGCGATGCGGCTGGCAGCGGCGCTTTACGAGCCCGAGAGGGCGGAGGAGCGGCCAAGCGCTGCTGACCGGCTGTTCCTGCACCGCGTCACAGCGCGCGACGGCTGGGGTCGGGCAACGCGACCGGGCACGCGCATGGCGTTCTACCTGCGCAGCCATTTGCTGCGAATGCCCCCGCTCATGCTCGCGCGGCATTTGTGGACGAAATGGCGGCGCGGCCATTCGGGGCTTTAGCCGAGCCGCATCGCCCGCTACCGTAAGCGCAAAGATTGGAGAGGCACATGCGCCACATCGCGATTATCGGTTCGGGGCCGGCGGGCTACTACACCGCCGAGGCATGCCAGAAGCTGTTTGGCGAGGCCGTGCGCATCGACATTATCGACCAGTTGCCGGTGCCATACGGTCTGATCCGCTTTGGCGTGGCGCCCGATCACCAATCCATCAAGGGGGTGGCCCGCCGCTATGAAGCGGTCGCGCTGACCGACAATGTGCGCTTTGTTGGCAATGTCTGCGTGGGGCGCGACATCAGTATCGACGAACTGCACACGCTGTATGACGCGGTCGTGCTGGCGACCGGCGCGCCGCACGACCGATCGCTGGGGATTGCGGGGGAGGATTTGCCGGGGGTGATCGGCTCGGCCGCCTTTGTCGGCTGGTATAATGGCCACCCGGATTATCAGGAGTTGGCACCGCCGCTTTCCGGCCCGGCCGTCGCGGTGATTGGCATGGGCAATGTTGCGCTTGATGTGGCGCGCATCCTGTCAAAAACGCGCGCCGAGTTTGCTGGATCGGACATTACCGAGGCGGCGTTGACCGCGCTCGACTGCGCGACGATCAGCCGCATCACCATTGTGGGCCGCCGCGGCCCGCACCAGATTGCGATGACGCCAAAGGAATTGGGCGAGCTTGTCCATCTCGACCGCGCTGCCCCCATGGTAGAGCCGAGCGACTTGCCCCCCGCGGACGCCGACTCAGCGCTTGAACCTGGCGTGCGCAAGTCGGTTGCCCATCTGCGTGATTTCGCGACCGCCGCGCCCAAGGCCATCACACTGGCGTTCGACTTCTTTGCCGCGCCCGTGCGGATCGAGGGAGATGGCCGCGCCGAGCGGGTGATTGTCGAACGCACCCGGCTTGACGCGCTGGGCGGGGTTAGTGGCACCGGCGAGCTCTACGCAATCCCTGCCACCATGGTCGTGCGCTGCATCGGGTATCGCACGCCGCCCATCCCCGGTGTTGCTTATGATGAGGGCGCGGGTCGGTTCGCCAATGAAGAAGGGCGGATTGCCGAGGGGCTTTACGCCGTCGGGTGGGCGCGGCGGGGCCCGACCGGCACCATCGGCACCAACCGCCCCGATGGCATAGCGATTGCCGACCGCATCGGCACCGAAATCAGCGGCGGCAGCGGGCGCGAGGGGCGTGCCGGGCTCGACCGCATCCTGTCGGCGCGCGCCGTCGACATCGTGACGTTTCGCGATTGGAAACGGATTGAGGCGGCCGAAATCGCCCGGGCTCGCGCTGGCGCACCGCGGGAGAAATTCACGTCGATGGCCGCGATGCTCAGCGCGCTTGCCGAATAGGCGCTGTGGGCTTGCACCCGCGCGCGCGCGCCGGTATAGGCCCGCCTCCAAGCTAAGACCGGCTGCGCGCACCGCGCGACCAGCGGGCTCCGTCGGGGAGTAGCTCAGCCTGGTAGAGCACTGCCTTCGGGAGGCAGGGGCCGGAGGTTCGAATCCTCTCTCCCCGACCAGTTTTGCCGTTCGGGACACGCGATCGTCGGGCGGCGTTTAGAAACTGCTCCGCGCACTAATGACTAATGCGGCGCGCCCACGCCACGGGCCGCTGTAATAATCGCCGACACTCCCACCCCCGGGGCCTCCTAACGTCGCGTCGGCGGCCAGCGTCAGCCGACTGAGCTGCCGGCTAGCCCCGATGCTGAGATCATAGCGCAGCGACGCAGTGCCCAGCCGGGGCGGGCCCGATGTTTGAGTGAGGACCCCAGCTGCGGCTCTTAGTTGCCAGCCCGGCGCAATATCGCGGACAACCGAACCACTGACATAGACGACAGGCACGCTCTGACCGAAATAATCTGCAGTATAGTTGACATAAAGCGATACTTCTTTATGAGTGACACCAGCATAAACTTCCGCATAGGCTTGCCGGATCCCACCACTGTAAATACTGGTGTAACGATATCCATTAACACCGAAGTCCAGGCTGGTGTCCTTGGTGATTCGAACGGCGCGACCCGCAAAGAATTGTTGCGCGACAAGGCCAGTCTGTGTGCCCAATCGTACCGTTGCCGAAGTGCCGATATAAAGTCCTGAAGGATCGTCATAGCTAAGGCTAAGCGTCGCGACCGGATCGCCCTCGCTTAAGGAACGCCCACGAAAGCGCAGGTCATTTTGTGCTGACACTGTCGTCACAATTTGTCCTGACGCGGGTGTGGATACAATGAAATTTAGGGTCAGCGTAATGACAAGACCTGATACAATTCGACTCATTGCGCGACGCAATCCGGGAAGGCACTGACCAAGGTCGTTAGCTTAGCGAATCATCGCCTGCAACAAAGTTGCCCGGGCATCAATCGTTCCGGCGCCGTCCGGGGTCAGCACCAGCCGTGACGCGCCCTGCCGCGTGCCACGCTGGCGTTCCTCGGTGAGGGCGAGCAGCCCGCTGACATGGGCTGCTGAAAACGAGCTGCCGGTTACCAGATACCAGCTATTGCCTGTCTGCGTGGTTGGAATGCCACGTCCCGGCGCCACCAGCGCCCCGCGCACTGGCCCGTCGGGATGGTCAGAAACTGCGATCACCCCGCGGTGCGACGCTGGATAACCGCCATCCGACGCGCGACTATCGACCGAGGCAACGACGCGTATGCCCCGGTCAAGCGCGACGTCAATCAATCGCTGAAGCAGACGATCGGGCGGTCCGGTCAAGCTGAGGTTTATGATCGTCGCGCCGCGCTCGATCGCGAAGTGGAGCGCGCGGGCCAGCGACAAGCTGTTGCAATGCGATGCGGCCAGATCCTCAACCTGCCAACATGCCCGTAGTCCCATGAGCCGCGCGCGCGGCGCAACGCCGACCGATCCGATCGCGTTATTGCCGTGCGCGGCGATGATGCCAGCAACGCTGGTGCCGTGCGCCTCACCCCGCCCCGCCGCGCGTTCGGTGAAGTTTCGGCTGACGACGACCTGTCCGACGAGGTCGGGGTGATCTTCCTCGATCTGGCTATCGATGACGGCGATGGTCGCACCGCGCCCTGTTGCGTGGCTGTGCAGTTCCGACAAGTGCCAAAGTCTGGCAGCGGGCGTGGCCGGGAACAACGGATCGTTGTAGCGCACCGGCGTGGCCAGCGTTGCAAAATCCTGCATCGGCTGCACCCATTCAAGCGCTCTGTCCGCGCTCAGTCGGGCGATGACGCGCTCATAATCAGCGGACGCAGGCACCGTCAGAATGAAGCAGTCGAGTCCAAGCACCGGCATCGGCCAAGTCTTGTCAAAGATCAGCCCGTGGCGTCGGGCCAGCGCCCGCGCCAAGCGGTCGCGCGCGGCACGGCTCG
>DHHS01000181.1:0-9859 GCA_002403415.1 Sphingomonas sp. UBA4766
GCCGCGCCGCGCGCCCGCAGCCCCGGGCCAGCCCCCGGCGCAGGGCCCTCGAACATGATCGCTCCTTACCCGGCAAGTTCCGCGCGGGCCCACGCTGCCGAACATGGGTTCACGCCTGTGAGGCGTTCCGCCGAACACGGCTTCACTTTAGTCGAAGTGATGATCGCGCTTTTGATCTTCGGCTTGCTGGCGGCGGGCGGGGTGGCCTTGCTGGCGTTCAGCGTGCGCGCGCAGGGGATTACACAAGCCAAATTCGACGATATTGGCGCGCTCAACCGGCTTAACGCGCTGCTCGGCGCCGATCTGGCGCAAGCGCTGCCACGTGAGACACGCGATGAGCAAGGTTCGCCGCTTGCCCCCTTTGAGGGTGCCGCTGGGTCCGAAAGTGATCCGATGATCGCGCTGGTCCGCGGCGGCTGGACCAATCTTGACGAGGCACCTCGGCCCGATGCGCAAAAAGTTGAGTATCGGGTCCGCAACGCCACGCTTGAGCGCGTCGCCTATCCCCTGCTCGACGGCGCAGCGCCATTTCCGGCAGCGCCGATGCTGCGCGGCGTTGCGGGCGTCACGCTACGCTATCGGCTGGCAGGCGCGTGGAGCGACCGCTGGCAACCGCAGGGGGCAACCGCCTTGCCCGAAGCGCTTGAGATGCAGATCACGCGGACCGACGGTCGCCGCTATCGTTTCGTCATGCTGGTTGGCACGGGCTATACGCCGCCGGCGATCGGGGAGCCCGGCAATGCTCCATAAAGTGCCCGGCCCGGTGCCCCAGCGCGAACGCGGTGCTGCGCTGCTGACGGTATTGTTGCTGGTCGCGGTGATCGCGGTGCTGGCAGGACATGCGCTGGAGCGGATGCGGCTTGCGACGCGGTTGGGCGGCAATGCAATCGCGATGGAGCAGGCGCGCGCCTTTGCGATGGCCGCAGAAGCAGCGGCGATGGTCCGCATCAACAGCGTGCTCGCGCGCGATGCGGCGCGGGTGACGCTGCAGGGAGATTGGGCGGGTCGGCCGATTCCGCTCCCTATCCCCGGCGGGCTGGCGACTGCAACCGCCAGCGATGGCGGTAATTGTTTCAACCTGAACGGGCTGGTCCAGCCGAGCGACACCGACACATTTGTCGCGCGTCCGGCATCGATCGAGCAATTCGCGCGGTTGATGCGCTTGATTGGTATTCCCGACCAGCAAGGGCGCGGCATCGCCGCAGCCACCGCCGATTGGCTCGATACCGACAATACCCCCCAAGTCGAGGGTGCCGAGGATTCGGATTATGCCGCACGCACCCCGCAATATCTGCCCGCCAATGCGCTGATGGCGGATGCGAGCGAACTGCGCGCGGTGAGCGGGGTAACGCCCGAACTTTATGCGCGGATCCGCCCCTGGATATGCGCGTTGCCGGTCGCGCGGCCGACGCGGATCAACATCAACACACTGTTGCCCGAGCAAGCGGCGCTGTTGGCGATGTTGTTGCCCGATACGCTTGATATTGCGCGGGCGCGCGCAGTTCTGCTTGATCGACCGCCGCAAGGGTTTACCAGCACCGTGGCATTCTGGCAGGCGGTGGCGTTGAAAGGATCGCCGGCCGGACCAGAAGCACAGGGACAAACGGCGGTCACGACGCAATGGTTTGGCCTGAAGATCGATGTCGCCTTGGGGGGAACGCAATTGACGCAGACGGCGCTGATTGATGCGACCGAACCGCCCGTGCGGTTGGTATCGCGCGCGTGGAGCGATCCGTCATGACAGTGCGCGCGCTTTTCCTACCCAGCGCCGCCGACGGCACCCACCGGTGGATCGCGATTGATGGCGACGCAATTGTCGCGCGCGGCGAAGGTGTGCCGGAGGCTGACGCATCGCCGCTCACCGTGATCGTCCCGGCCGAGGATGTGACGCTTCACTGGGCCGAAGTGAGTGCCCGCTCGCCCGCGCAGGCATCGGCGGCGGCCCGGCTGTTGGTGGCGGAGTCAAGTGCTGCGCCGATCGCGGATCTCCACGTCGCGGTCGGGGATGAGGGTGCAGCGACGCGCCCCATCGGTGTCGTCGCGGCCGAACGAATGCGCGACTGGCTTGAGACGCTGGCGGCAAAGGGGCTCGACCCCGATGCGATGATCCCGGCACCCATGTTGTTGCCGCGCCCAGAGGAAGGCTTTGTCCGCGGCGACTTTGGCGGCGATGGGGTGATTCGCGGCACCAATAGCGGTTTTGCCGATGAACCGGCGCTCACGCCCGCGCTGACCGGCGGCATGGCCCCCCGGATCCTGGAGCGCGACGCGCTGGAACAAGCCGTGGTCGCCGCCATCGCCCACCCCGCACTTGATCTGCGCCAGGGCAGCTTTGCCAAGCGCGTTGCGATCGCATTTGACTGGCACTTGCTCCGCCGTGCACTGTGGCTGGGGGCTGTGATCCTGCTGCTCGTCCTGGCCGTGACGCTGGTGGAGATTACGCGCTACAGCTTTGCCGCCGACGCGCTGGAGCGGCGGGCGGATGCGCTCGCGCGAACCGGTTTGCCCCGGACTGAAACCGTCAACGATGCCGGGCGCCAGCTTGAAGCGCGGCTGGTGCGAATGCGCGGCAACGGCGCAGGCTTTACCCAAACGGCGGCGACCATCTTCGACGCGGTGCAGGCGGTGCCGGGCAGCGAGCTGCGCACACTGGCGTTCGATGCGGCCGGCAAAATGCGCGTGACGCTGGTAACGCAGAATGAGGGGCAAGTGACCGACGTCAGCAATCGCATTGCCGCGCACGGCATGACAGTATCGCAAAGCGTCTTTTCGAGCGGCGGCGGTCGGGTGAGCGGCGAATTGACGGTGGCGCCGCGATGATCGCGCGGCTGACAAACTGGTTTGCGGCGCTCAGCGTGCGCGAACGCGCCGGGGTGCTGGTCGCCGCCGTTCTGGCGATCGCCACGATCGGCTGGTTCGGCATCATCCGGCCCGTGAGCGAAGGATTGGCAGCAGCCCAGACACGTCATGCGTCGGCCGTGATCCGCCTTGCGACGACACAGGGCCAGATCGCCGCGATGCAGCCGCTGATGAAGGCGGGCGAGCCCGTGTTGACGGGGACGCTGGAGGATACGGTGCGCGCGCGTGCGGCCAGCGTCGGCTTTGCACTGACGACGGTGTCGCCGCAAACCAACAATGCGCTACTGATCGGCATCGCTTCTGCCAAGCCCACTGCGCTGTTCGGTTGGATTGCCGACATGGAGCGCGACGGCATATTGGTCGACACCCTATCGACCACCGACAATGGCGATCAGACGCTGTCGGTGCAGATCACCTGGAAAGTGCGCGCGCCATGATGGGCAAAGGGGTGCTGACCCGCCCGCGGGCAGTGTTCGTTGCGCTGCTGGTCGCGGCATTGATCGCGACGATGCCGATGCGGTTTGCACTGGGGCTGGCGGGGCTGAGCGGCGCCGGGCTGAGCGCGCGATCGTCGGTGGGGCCGGTTTGGTTCGCGACCCTGCGCGACGTGCATTTCGGCGATATTGATTTGGGGGATATGCATGCGTTCCTGGCCCCCCTTGCGCTGTTGGCGGGTCAGGCGCGGATTGATGTCGCGGGCCCGCAGCCGCTTACCGGGCCTGCGCTGCGCGGCGGGGTGACGCTGTCGGGCGCGAGCTTTGGCATAGACGATGTGACTGCAAGCGTCGCCGCCGGTCGATTGTTCGCCCCGCTTCCGGTGACCAGGGTTGATTTGGAGGATGTATCGATCGCCTTCACCCGTGGCACCTGTACCAGCGCCGATGGCCGCGTGAAGTTGGCGCTTGGGGGTGCGTTGGGGGGCATCACGCTTGCTCAGGGGCTGAGTGGCACCGCGCGGTGCGAGGGGGCGACCCTCTTGATTGCGCTTGCCAGCGCCTCGGGCACCGAACGGCTGCGGCTGACGGTGCAGGGCGATGGCCGTTATCGCAGCGAGCTGGTGGTGGCGACGAGCGATCCTGCAAGCATCGCGTCGCTGACCGCAAGCGGATTTCAAAGCGGAAGCGATGGTTACCGCCTTTCCGCCGAAGGGCGGTTTTGATAGGGTTGACGGGGAGGCGGTGTGACCGCTAGTGCCGCGGCCTTCACGGCGACCGTAGTTCAATTGGTTAGAGCGCCGGCTTGTGATGCCGGAAGTTGCGGGTTCAAGTCCCGTCGGTCGCCCCATTATTTCGACACTGTGCGGGGGCAACGCGCTTGACCAACGGCTGGGGCTTTCCCGATTTCGACGCGCATGAGGGCGTTCACCTCTTCACCGATCCGGCCACCGGATTGCAGGCGGTAATCGCTATTCATTCGACTACGCTGGGCCCGGCGGGCGGCGGTGTCCGATTCTGGCACTATGCCGACAGCGATGACGCCGTCACCGATGCGCTGCGCCTGTCGCGGGGCATGAGCTTCAAAAACGCGATGGCTGGGCTGCCGATGGGCGGCGGCAAAGCGGTGGTGCTCGCCGACCCCGCTCGCACCAAGACCGAGGCAATGCTGAAAGCATTCGGCCGGGCGATCGACTCACTGGGCGGCCGTTATGTGACGGCGGAGGATGTCGGCATGTCCGACCGCGACATGGTGACGATTTCGAGTGAGACGCGCTACGTTACCGGACTGCCGGTGGCCAGTGGCCGCGCGGGCGGCAATCCCGGGCCGTCGACCGCGCTCGGCGTGTATCTGGGCGTGAAGGCGGCGGCCAAGCGCGGACTAGGCGTCGACCGGATGCAGGATGTCCATGTCGCGATTCAAGGAGTTGGATCAGTCGGTGGCGGGTTGGCCGAGTTGCTCGCACGCGATGGCGCGCGGCTGACGCTGGCCGATGTGGATGCGGCGCGGGCGCAGGCGCTGGCGGCACAACTTGGTGCGCGTCACGTGGCTGCGGAGGACATTCTGGCGACCGAGGCGGATATCGTCAGCCCGAACGCGCTGGGCGCGATTTTGACGGAACGCAGTATCGCCACACTCCAGACCAAAGTGATTGCGGGCGGCGCCAATAATCAGCTGGCCACGCGCGAGGATGGCTGGCGGCTGCACGCGCGCGGGATCACCTATGCACCCGATTATGTGATCAACGCGGGCGGGATCATCAACGTATGCCTTGAATATATGGGGCAGGGGGACCGCGCCGAAGTGGAATCGCGCATCCACAAGATCCCCGACCGCCTCAACGAAGTCTGGGACGAAAGCGACCGGAGCGGCGAACCGGCGTCCGCGGTAGCCGACATGATTGCAAAGCGGCTGATCGGACGCGGTTAAGCCGCTGCCACCCAGCGCTCGACCCAATTGGCGGCAAAGGGGACAAAGGGTTGCGCTTCGATCAGTAGTGACGACGCGCTGCCAATCAGTCCCTGATGGCCCGCACCCGCAGCGACATAATCCGTCACGATCCGTTCGATATAATCATCGGGAAGCGCCGCGTGCACCGGCTCGTCGGTGTCGAATTCCTCGATCATCTGCCACCGGATCCCTTGGCAACTCGCAAACGGCACTTCGACCCTGATCAACCGCTTGTCGGGAATGTTGGCGAGATGGTCGGCGTGATGGACCAGCGTCATCCGGTCCCACGGCGCGCCCACCATCAACACACGCCCACCTGCTTCGACCAGCTTGGCAAGTGGCGACCCCGGACCATAACCATAGTCCTGGGGATGATCGGCGGTGATCCAGTCCGCGCGCGCGCCGATCGCCGCCATCGACGCGCCGGGATTGGCGCTGCGGCGAGCGCCGGGCATGGTGCGCACAAACTCGGCGATGACGCCGTTCATCCGCACCGCCCGCGACCCCGCTGCGTCGAAACCCGGCACATGATCGCGCCATTCCGGCAACACGCGCCCATCGTCATCGAGCAAATCGCAGTGCAGGCTGTCCCAACTGGTATAGACCATGACCGTGCCGTCCGGCCCCATGACGTCGAGCATTGCATGCGCCAAAATGTCCGGGCCGTTGAGCATCGGGCCGACTTTGCTCATCGCGGCATGGAGCAGCACCGTGTCACCCTCGCGCAGACCGATGCGGCGCAGGTCATCGCGCAACGACGCGCGGGTCCGGAAATCGGGCAGTGCCTCCATCGCCGTTCGTCCACTGCTCAGTTCATCGGCAAGTCGAGAGCATCGGCAACGGCCTGATGCCGGATCTTGCCGCCTGACACGTTCAGCCCGTTGGCGAGATGCGGGTCGGCGGCCATTGCGGCGACCGCACCCAGATTGGCGAGCTTGAGTGCGAAAGGCAATGTCGCATTGTTGAGCGCGAAAGCGCTGGTGCGCGCAACCGCGCCGGGCATGTTGGCGACGCAGTAATGGATGACGCCGTCCACCTCAAACACCGGATCGTCATGTGTGGTCGGGTGCGAGGTTTCGAAGCAGCCACCCTGGTCAATCGCGATATCGACGAGCACCGACCCGCGTTTCATCGTCTTAAGCATGTCGCGCGTGACAAGCTTTGGCGCAGCAGCACCGGGCACCAGCACTGCGCCGATCACCAGATGCGCGTTTTTCACCGCAGCCGCGATCGCAGCGGACGAGGCATAGGCAGTCTTAATCTGGCTGGAGAAAAACATGTCGAGTTCAGCAAGCCGCGCATTATTGATATCATAGATGGTCACATCGGCGCGCATCCCGACTGCCATCTGCGCGGCATTAACCCCTGACACGCCGCCGCCCAGAATGGCGACGCGCGCTGGCGCCACGCCGGGCACCCCGCCAAGCAGGACGCCGCGACCGCCCTGTTCTTTTTCCAGATAATGCGCGCCGACCTGCACCGACATGCGCCCCGCAACCTCGCTCATCGGCTTGAGCAGCGGGAGCGAGCGATCGGGCGCCGTCACCGTTTCATAGGCGATGCAGGTGGCGCCCGACGCCATCAACCCCTGCGCCTGCGGCTTGTCAGCCGCGAGGTGGAGATAGGTGAACAGCGTGTGCCGGGCCTCCAGCATGGCGATTTCGACCGGCTGCGGTTCCTTTACCTTCACGATCATATCGGCGGCTGCAAACACTTCGACGGCGGTCGCGACAATGCTTGCGCCCGCCTCGACATAGTCGGCATCCTCAAAATCAATGCCGGTCCCGGCGCGGGTTTCGACCACCACATCGTGCCCGGCGCGGACCAGTTCCGCGACGGAGGCCGGGGTCAGGCCGACCCGATATTCGTGGTTCTTGATTTCCTTGGGAACACCGACTCGCATTTTGCCCTCTCCGCAACGGGTTGAATGCTGTACCATAGCGCCGCGCGCGGTCATTGTCCCGTTGCAGGGCATCCGCGCAAGTGCTAAGAATTTTTTGGGGAACGGGGCGTTTATTTCAGACTTTTGGATGGTTCGATGCTCGACCGGCATGGCGGACGCCCGTTTCAATTTCCAATTTCTCCTGCTTGGTGAACCGCATCATCGATGACTGACGCGTCTATTATGTCCCAAACCCATGGCGCGGCTCCGGCCAAACAGGCAGGTGCGACGGCGCTTGCGGTAAGCGCGATGGGGGTCGTTTTTGGCGATATCGGCACCAGCCCGCTTTATGCGTTGCGCGAAGCCTTTACCGGCCATCACTCGCTCGCCCCCGATGCGCTGCATATCATGGGCGTGGTCAGCCTGATCTTCTGGTCAATGATGATTGTGGTGACCTTCAAATACATCAGCGTCATCATGCGTGCCGACAATCGCGGCGCGGGCGGCAGCCTGGCGCTATTGGCGTTGGTGTCGGGGCGGACCAAGACCCGCCGATGGTCGGCGGGCATCGTCCTGCTTGGGGTGCTTGCGACCGCGCTCTTTTATGGCGACGCAATGATTACGCCGGCGGTTTCGGTGTTGAGCGCAGTGGAGGGGATTACGGTAGCCGCCCCCGGCTTTTCAGGCTGGGTCGTGCCGCTCGCGATCGCCATTCTGGTGGTGTTGTTTTCGATCCAGCGCACCGGCACCGCGCGTGTGGGCATGTTTTTTGGTCCCGTCATGCTCGTTTACTTCGTCGTGATCGGCGCGCTTGGACTAATGAGCATTTACGAGACGCCCGCCATCCTCGCGGCGCTTTCGCCGCATCATGCGCTTGCGTTTTTTGGCAGCGACCCGATGCGCGCGTTCCTGGCGCTCGGCTCGGTCGTGCTGGCCGTGACCGGGGCAGAGGCGCTTTACGCCGATATGGGCCATTTCGGGCGCAATCCGATCCGGGTGTCATGGCTGTTTTTTGTGCTGCCGGCGCTTTTGCTCAATTATATGGGACAAGGGGCGTTGTTGCTGCGCGTCGGCGAGGCCGGGCTAAGCAATCCGTTTTTCCTGATGGCGCCCGACGCGCTCAGGTTGCCGCTCGTCGTGTTGGCGACGCTGGCCGCGACCATTGCCAGCCAGGCGGTGATTTCGGGCACATTTTCGGTCACCCATCAGGCGATCCAACTGGGGTTCATGCCGCGACTTAGGATCGAACATACCAACGCCGCGACCGTCGGGCAGATTTATGTGCCGATCATCAACTGGGCCATGCTGACGATGGTTATCGTCCTGGTAATGTTGTTTGGGAGCGTATCGCAACTGACTTCGGCTTATGGCGTGGCGGTAACGGGGGCGATGCTCATCGATACCTGCCTGCTTGGCGTCGTCGTGTTCCGGCTGTGGGACTGGCCGGTTTGGAAAGCATCCCCGCTGCTGGGGTTATTCTTCATTGTCGATGGCGCTTATTTCACGGCCAATCTGACCAAGATACCCGATGGCGGGTGGTTTCCGCTTGTGTTGGGACTGACGATTTTTGTCGTGCTGACCACTTGGTCAAAAGGGCGGCAATTGATGGTCGACCGAATGCGCGAAACCGCTATGCCGATGAGCGTATTCATCCATTCCGCCGCGAGCGCCGCCACCCGCGTACCGGGAACGGCGGTGTTCATGACATCGGCGGCGCAGGGTGTGCCGCATGCGTTACTCCAGAATCTGAAGCATAATCGCGTGCTGCATGACCGCATCATCCTGTTGACGGTGCGGATCGAGGATGTGCCGATGATAGCCGAGGGGGAACGATGCTCGATCGAGGATCTGGGCCACGGCTTTCACCGCATGATCCTGCGCTATGGCTTTGTCGAGGAACCCGATGTGCCGTCGGCGCTGGCGGGCGTGCACAGTTGCGGTGCCGACTTCCGGATGATGGACACCAGCTTTTATCTATCGCGGCAGACGCTGCTCCCCTCTGACCAGCCGGGGATGAGCATCTGGCGCGAAAAGCTGTTTGCGTGGATGCTGCGCAATGCCGAAAGCGCGATGGAGTTTTTCCGGCTGCCCACGAACCGCGTGGTCGAGCTGGGCAGTCAGGTCGAGATTTGAGCGCGGATGAGGCTGGTGCGCCGATCATCGTCTCGGCCGTGTTCGCGCCCGCTGATTTTGCTTATTTCGACGGATTGCGGCGCGCGCACTTCCCGCCCGAACGTAATGTAATCCCCGCGCATTTGACGCTGTTTCATCATTTGCCGCCGGGCGTCGCGCGCGAGGTCAAGCAGCGGTTGGTTGCCGAGACACGGCAAATCCCGCGGCCGCGCGCGTGGATTTCGGGCCTCTTGAACATGGGGCGCGGCGTTGCATTCCGGATCGACTCGACCGAGCTGGAGACAATGCGAGCGCGGTTGGCGGAGGCATTTGCGCCGCTGCTCACGCCACAGGATCGGGCGGGGTGGCGCCCGCATGTAACCGTGCAGAACAAGGTTGCGCCCGCTGCGGCGCGCGCGCTGCTTGATACGCTGGCCGCCGATTTCGCGCCGCGCCCGGTCGCAATCGCGGGGCTGGCGAGCTGGTGGTATCGCGGCGGCCCTTGGGAGCCGTTGTCGCGGCACATGTTCACCCCTTGACCCGCCACGCGCGAGCGCCTATCCGGCGCGCTCGCTGCGACGGCGTGGCCCTTGGGGCGAAGTAGCTCAGCTGGTTAGAGCA
>DHHS01000181.1:10184-41607 GCA_002403415.1 Sphingomonas sp. UBA4766
GTCGGGGGTTCAAGTCCCTCCTTCGCTACCACCCACGCAGCGCCTGTGCGGTGTCGCCCATTATCGGACCGATCAAGCCCAACACCGGAATATCAGCAATTGCGCTTTTCACTGCAAAACCCATGTTAGGTCATGACGCCGCGCCCCCGGTGCCGTTAAGACAGGATATCGACAATGCCCACCACCCACACCACCCGCATGCTCATCATTGGCTCCGGTCCGGCCGGGCTGTCGGCGGCGATTTACGGCGCGCGCGCAGGGATGCAGCCAATTCTGGTGCAGGGGATCCAGCCCGGTGGCCAGTTGATGACGACCACCGACGTCGAAAACTATCCGGGCTTTCGCAATGTCGTTCAGGGCCCGTGGCTCATGGACGAGATGTCGGCGCAGGCTGAGCATGTCGGCACAAGGCTGATGTATGACACGATCGTCGACGTCGATTTGTCGCGTCGCCCGTTTCGGCTGATCGGCGATGGCGGGGATGTGTATGAAGGCGATGTACTCATTATCGCGACAGGTGCGCAGGCGAAGTGGCTCGGGCTCGATACCGAGGACGCCATGAAGGGCAAGGGGGTAAGCGCATGCGCGACATGCGACGGGTTTTTCTTTCGCGGCAAGAAGGTCGCGGTGATCGGCGGCGGCAATACTGCGGTTGAGGAAGCGCTCTACCTTACCAATCACAGCGACGACGTTACCCTGATCCACCGGCGCGACATTTTGCGCGCAGAACGGATTTTGCAGGATCGGCTGTTCGCCAATCCCAAGATTACAGTGCTCTGGAACAAGGAAGTCAGCCAGTTTGTCGGCGGCGGTTCGCCCGAGGGGCTGGTGGGTATCGAACTGCGCGACCGGGTGAGTGGCGAGTTGTCGGTGATCGATGTCGAGGGCGGCTTTGTCGCGATCGGCCATAGCCCGGCAACCGAGATTTTCCGTGGGCACGTGACGCTCGACAGCGACGGTTACATCGAGGTCGCACCTGGCACCACGCGCACGAGCGTGCCCGGCGTGTTTGCGTGTGGCGATGTGATGGACAAAATCTATCGTCAGGCAATTACAGCGGCGGGCACGGGGTGCATGGCGGCGCTGGATGCCGAACGCTTCCTGGCCGAAGCCGAGTTTGAGCACGCGACGGCGACGGCGGTCTGATCGTTAGCGTACCCCTTCGCGTACCGCCGAAAGAAGGGCGTCGGCATCGCCGGGGCCGGCAAAGCTGTGCGACGCAGTTTCGATAACGTGCATGGTGCCGCGCCAGCGGTGGCGCTTTGCAGCGGCCAGAAACGCCTGAGCGGTCGCGTCGCCCTTTGCAATGACGATGGTGGATGGAATGGCGGCAATCCCGGCGAAAAAGCCCAGCTCAAGTGACGATTCGGCGTCAGAGTGCATGCGAAATATTCTGCTCAATCCTTTGACTCCAGATGAAATATTGATCCGACCGCGCACCAGATCCGCCCAAAGCGTCCGATCGCGCAACCGCGTTGCATAGCGCGCGCGGATTGCAGCGGGCGGCGGCAGGTCGTCTACCGCGGCGACCACCCACGGATTGGCGAGCACCAGCGCATCGAGCCCGGCACGCTCACCGAACAGCGCAAGTGCCGTTGCGCCATCGCAATTGCCGAAGCCGACCAGGCGCGTCAGCTGCGGGCAGTGCGCGCGAAAAGCCGCTGCCGCCGCCATGATATCGTCGGCCGCACTTTCGAACCCGCCATTGATGCCGCTCGAATCGCCAATCCCACGCCGGTCGAAGCGGAACACGGGCATCCCGCCCGCCGCCAGCGCCTTCGCCAGCGCCGCCATCCCGCGATGCGCTCCGCACCGCACTTCGTTCCCGCCCGACACGATGAGCACCCCGATCGTCCCCGCCGCCACGTCAAGCGAGCCGACCAGCGTTTCGTCGGCACAACGGAACGCGACTATCCGCCGCATCGCCGCATCCATTCGGTTAAATCTTCAGCCAATGTTCGCGCAAGTTCAGGGTCATCGCCCGGCTCGGCCCGGCGCCACAGCGGTACCCCGCCAACCTTGCGGTCGGCCAGTGCGGGGTCGCTGTCCAGCCGCAGCGTCCGCAGCGGCACAGGCGGCGTCCCAAGCGATAAATGCGCCTCCAGCCCGACGTATAGCGCCCAGTTCATCATGTTGCCCACCAACTGCGCGGGCGGGCTATCGATCGAAAAGCTCGACCAGTCGCGGCGCCCCGACACCGCCTCTGCTCGGCGCAGATCGTTAAGCACCGCCCGTCCCGGTATCGGCGCGAACCGCCAGACCGATGCGGTGCCCGGCACGCTATCGAGGATGGCTGCGCCCCTCAGCGACGCAAGATGCGGCGGCCCGCCCTCTGAAAGCGCGCCGACCAGCGCGGTGGTCGCCGCCTGCCAAGCTTCTAACGTTGCATTTTCGGTCGGCGTCATGCTTTCGCCTTGCCCCGGCAGATCTGGAATGACGGCGCTCAGCCCATCAGTGGCCAACGCCCGCGCTATCGTCACCATCAGACGCCGCATGCGGTTATGCTCTTCGAACAACGGCGGTAAGATGATCGCCACCGGGCCGCACCCGCTGCCGAAACGCAGCATCGCCTCTTCGCCCCCCGCCCAGCGATAGGTTGTGATCAACGCCGCGCCTTGTCGGCCGCGAACCGGGTCAATGCGCCAAATGTTGAGAGCAAATCGCCGTCGACCTCATCATCCTCGATCAAAATGCCAAGCCGGTCCTCCAGCTCGGTGAGAACCGCCGCCACGGCAATCGAATCAAATTCGGGGAGCGCGCCGAACAATCCGGTATCGGCTTCAAAGGCGGCGGCGCGCGCCGCACTGATCCCGAGGACATCGCGCAACACGTCGCGCACGATCGACTCGGTTTCCGTCATGGTGCTCAACACAGCCCCCTTCAATTTCGGTGCTTCCCGCCCGCATAAACTGGGTTTTCCTAAAGAATTGGCACGCCAAAGCCAAGCCACGCTAATCGGATGGTGCTTGGCGCTTTCCTTGGCCGCCACGCGCGGTATCAAGGCTTCATGATCCCGCTTGATCCTGTGCCGCGTCCGATTGATCGCTTGCCGTCAATGGGCGATCCGGCGGCGGTGGCGATTGCTGATCGCGTAGGCGTGCTTGATTATGCCGGGCTGGAGCAGGCGGTGGGCGCGCTGGCATCATGGCTGCACCGGGCCGGACTGCGCGCCGGGGACCGGGTCGCGAGCTGGCTGCCAAAAACGCGCACGGCTTGCCTATTGCCGCTGGCGGCCCCCCGCGCCGGGTTGATCCATGTGCCGATCAACCCGCTGCTGAAGCGCGCGCAGGTCGCCCATATTCTCGGCGATAGCGGTGCCGCGATGCTGGTGACACAAGCCGCGCGGGCGGCAATGCTTGCGCACAGCGACGCACCCGCTGGCTGCATTGTGCGCGACGAAGACGAGGCGACCGAAGCCGTCGCGGTGGCAAATGACGTCATGCCGCCTTCGCACAGCGACCCTGATATGCTGGCGGCGATCCTCTATACCTCCGGGTCGACGGGGCGGCCCAAGGGCGTGATGCTGAGCCATGCCAATTTATGGCTCGGCGCAATCAGTGTGGCGCATTACCTCGCGCTGACGCCCGATGACGTCACCTTGTGCGTTTTGCCTTTCAGCTTCGACTATGGCCAAAATCAGCTGTTTTCGAGCTGGGCGGCGGGCGCCGGGGCCGTGCCGCTCGATTATCTGACCCCGCAGGATGTGGTAAAGGCGGTTGCGCGCCATGACGTCACTACGCTTGCCGGCGTGCCGCCGCTCTGGGCGTCGCTGATCGAGGCGGCATGGCCCGATGAGGTCGCCGCGCGGCTGAGGCGGGTGACGAATTCGGGGGGGGCGCTGACGCCACCGATGGTCGATCGGATGCGCGCTCGCTTTGCGGCGGCGGCGATTTATCCGATGTATGGCCTGACCGAAGCGTTTCGATCGACCTATCTGCCGCCCGCGCTGGTGGCCGCGCATCCAGCGTCAATGGGGCGCGCAATCCCGTTTGCCGACGTCATGGTCGTCCGCGCCGACGGCACCCAGGCCGCTGTGGGCGAGGCGGGTGAGCTTGTCCATGCCGGGCCGCTGGTTGCGCAAGGTTATTGGCGCGATCCGACGCGCACGGCCGAACGGTTTCGTCCAGCACCGATATGGAGCGCAACAGGCGGCATCGCGGTGTGGTCGGGCGACACGGTGATGCAGGACGCAAACGGCCTGTTCCACTACATTGGGCGCGCAGACGAGATGATTAAATCATTGGGTAACCGCATCAGCCCAACCGAGATTGAGGAAGCCGTCTTGCGCGGCGGCGAGGTGGCTGAGGCCGTCGCCTATGGCCGGGATGATCCCGTGCGCGGGCAGGTGATCATCGTGGCGGCGAGGGCGCAGGGTGACGCAAGCGTGGCCGAGCAAGCGCTGCGCAATCGGCTGCGCGCCGAACTCCCCAATTTCATGCAGCCGGAAGCGTATGAATGGCATGACGCCTTGCCGCGCAACGCGAACGGCAAACTCGACCGCACGACCATCAGGCAGGGAATGCGACCATGAAGCCAATGGGATCGATCCCCGAGCCCTATGTCCAGCAGCAGGGCGATTTAATCATTGGCGGCAAGAGTGCGGCCCAATGGATTGAACAAGCGGGTAAAACACCGCTGTTCATCTATGACGCAGGCATGATTGCTGATCGCGTCGCGAGCTTGCGCGCGGTGCTCCCGCCGGGGGTGGCGGTACATTATGCGGTGAAGGCGAACCCGGCGCTGATTGATGTGCTCGCCCCGCTCGTCGATGGGCTCGATATTGCATCAGCGGGCGAGCTGGCGATGATCGAGGCAGCGGGCATCGACACCGCGATTAGCTACGCCGGGCCGGGCAAGCGTGACGACGAACTTCGCCGGGCGATTGCCGCAGGCGTCACCATCAATCTGGAATCGGGGGGTGAGGCAGGGCGGGCGATCGCGATTGGGCATGATCTGGGGGTGCGCCCCCGGCTCGCGGTTCGGGTGAACCCCGATTTCGAACTGCGCGGCAGCGGGATGAAAATGGGCGGGCGCGCCTCGCCCTTTGGGGTTGAGGCGGACGAAGTGCCCGATCTGATCCGTCACATCATCGCGGCCGGGTGCGATTGGCGCGGCCTCCACATTTTTGCCGGTTCGCAAACGCTCGATACCGATGCGCTGATCGAGACACAGGCCGCGACGCTCGCATTGGCCGCACGGCTGGGCGAAGCGGTGGGTGCCACGCCGCCGCTCGTGAATCTGGGTGGCGGCTTTGGTATCCCCTATTTCCCCGGTGATCGGGCAATTGACGTCACCGCGATCGGCGCGGCGCTGACCGACGCCATGGCGGCACGCGGGGCGATCTTGCGCGATACCCGCTTTGCGATCGAGCTTGGCCGCTGGCTGGTGGGGGAGGCGGGCGTGTATCTAACGCGAATTGTGGACCGCAAGGTTAGCCGGGGCGAAGTATTTCTGGTCGTCGATGGCGGCTTGCACCATCAATTGGCGGCAAGCGGGAATTTCGGCACGGTGGTACGGCGCAACTATCCGCTTGCGCTGGCGCACCGCATGGGCGCACCCGCAGATGAGGTGGTCAGCGTGGTCGGCTGTCTGTGCACACCGCTCGACCGGCTCGGCGATCAGATCGGCCTGCCGCGCGCCGAAGTGGGGGATGTTGTCGCGATCTTCATGGCGGGTGCCTATGGCCGCTCAGCGAGCCCGACCGCATTCCTGGGCCATGCACCGCCGGTCGAGCTGGTGGTGGGCCGCAAGGACAATCCTAACGCAATCTTCACCTCTTAATCGCATAGCCGAACGTGTAGCGGCGCGCGCGGTCGGATGACGTCACCGATCGCACGGGGCCAGCAGGAGGTTCGGCGGAGATGCATTTGCGGGGTTTTGCACGAAATGGCGCGGGGCCAGCGCTGGCCCTGTTGCTGCTGTCCAGCTGCGTTGGCGGCAGCGGTGGGCCGCAATTGCCGCCTGCATCCTATGTCGCAACGCAAGAAGTGCCGGGTGAAGAATATGTCATTGGCCCGCTCGATCAGCTCAATGTGTTTGTGTGGCGCAATCCCGAATTGTCGGCAAAGGTACAGGTGCGCCCCGATGGGCGCATCACAACCCCGCTGATCAACGACATGCCCGCCGTCGGCAAGACGCCCGCAATGCTGGCCGATGATTTGAAGCTGGCGTTGGGCGAATACATCAAAGACCCGATCGTGTCGGTGATTGTCGAGAATTTCTCGGGCACGTTCAGCCAGCAGGTTCGCATTGTCGGCGCAACCGCCAAGCCCGCCTCCATCCCCTATCGCGCGAATATGACCTTGCTCGACGCGATGATCGCAGTTGGTGGTCTGAGCGAGTTTGCTGCGGGCAACCGCGCCAAGCTGATCCGCTATGACCGCACGACTGGTAAGCAAAAGGAATATGCGCTGCGTTTGTCCAACCTGCTCAAAAATGGGGACTCGCGCGCGAATGTGCGGTTGCAGCCCGGGGACGTGATCATCATCCCCGAGAGCTTTTTCTGAGCCGGGGCCGCGCTGCATGAACGGCCTTTACGAAGAAGTGCGAATCGCGCTCCACGGCATTTGGCGCCGCCGTTGGCTGGCGCTCGCGATTGCGTGGGTCGTGTGCGTGATGGGGTGGTTTGTGGTGGCGCAAATCCCCGCCGTCTATGGGGCCAAGGCACGCGTTTCGATCGAAGTGCAGTCGCTGCTTCCCGGCAAAATCGGCATTTCGCGCGAAGAACAGGCCAAGGATCTGGACCGGGTTCGTCAGACGCTGACGTCTGCGGTCAACCTGGCAAAGGTCGTGCGTGGCACCGACCTTGCCAACACCATCGCCAATGACCGCGACGTGGCCGACCGGGTTGCGTCGCTCCAATCGGTGATCAAGGTGGTCGCGCAACAGGATAATCTGATCGAGATTTCAACGACCGCGCCGAGCCCGAAACTGGCACGGCAGATCGTGCAAAAGCTGATCGACATATTCGTCGAGGAAAATCTGAGCGGCAGCCGGGACGAGACCAGCACGACGCTCCAATTCCTCGACGGGCAATTGGCGGCCCGGCAAAAACAGCTTCAGGAGTCAGAAGCCAAACGCGCTGACTTCCAGAACCGCTATCTGGGGTCGCTCCCCGGCACCGGATCGCTGAACGATCGCATCGCGAATGCCCGCAGCCAGATGGCGCAAGTGGAAACCGATCTTGCGTCGGCGCAAAGCAGTCTTGCCGCCATCAACGGGCAAATTGCGGGGCAGGCGGCGACGACGCCGGGGTCAGGCGGCGGCGCGGCGGGCCCTGCACGCGCGCGGGTGAGCGCGATCCTTGGCCAGTTGGCGGAGGCACGCGGACGCGGCTGGACCGACCAGCATCCCGATGTGGTGGCGCTGCGCAGCCAGCTCGCCGTTGCCGAGGCAGCCGCCCGCAACGAACCGCTGAGCGCGGGCAGCGCGGGCAGCGCCAACCCCATCTATGCCTCGCTCCGGTCGCTGCAGGCCGACAAGCAGGCGCAGGTCGCCGCGCTTGGCGCGCGCAAAGCCCAGATCCAGAGCGACCTGAGCCAGCTTCAAGCGAAATTATCGGGAGATCCGGCGGTCGCCGCCGAACAGGCACAACTGGAACGCGACTACCAGGTGCTCAAAGACCAATATGACAAGATGCTCGCCGACCGCGAGGAGATTAAGCTGCGCGGTCAAGCGCAGAGCCAGACCAACGCGGTCAAGTTCAGCGTGATTGATCCGCCCGCCGCGCCGCGCGCGCCCTCTGCGCCCAATCGCCCGCTGTTGCTGACCGGCGTGTTGATCGCGGGGATTGGCGCTGGGATCGGTGCCGCCTTTGCGCTGGGGCAGATCAAAACGACATTCCCCACCGCGCTCCGGCTGGAGCGGATTACTGGGCTCCCGGTGGTCGGGGCGATTGGCGAGCTGGTGACACCGGCGCAGCGCGCGATGCGGCGTCAGCGGCTGGTCTATTTCTCCGGCGGGCTCGCAGCACTTCTCGTCGCCTTTGTCGGGCTGATCGGAGTTGAATTTATCCAGCGGGGGCTGACGCTATGACCGAGGCAAAGCCGGTGGCCCGTGGCTCGTTGCTCGAACGGGCGGCAACCGTTTATGATTTTGGCGCAGCATTTCGGGCGCGCGGCGGCGATGCCGCGTCCGCGCCACTGGTCGCTGACCGAGTGCGCCAGGGCGCTGCACCAGTCAAGTCCGCACCGTCCCGGACGGCACGATCGCCGATTGCTGTTATCGACCGCTCGCATCTGCGCGAAGCCGGGTTGTTGGTGCCCGGGGCGCCTGTGGATGCGCTGGCCGAGGAATTCCGGCTTATCAAGCGGCAATTGCTGCTGACGGCGCGTGCGGTTGCCGCGACTCAGGGCGACCGCGCGCGCGCGATCCTGGTCGGGTCAGCCAATGCCAATGAAGGTAAGACGTACTGCGCAATCAATCTGGCGCTCAGCATCGCGGCGGAGCGCGACACCGAGGTAATATTGATCGACGCCGATGTCGCCAAGCCCGGCGTGCTTGCCGCACTCGGGCTAGGGGATCGGTCCGGATTGCTCGACGCCCTCGCCGATCCGAACGCGGCGATCGAGGATTATCTGGTGCAAACCGACGTCCCGCACTTGACGCTGTTGCCCGCAGGGTCGCGTTCCAATCAGGACACCGAATTGCTGGCGAGTCAGCGGACGCCCGAATTGCTCGGCGCGCTGCTCGCGGGCGATCCGCGCCGGATCGTGATTTTGGACACACCGCCCGCGCTTGCGGCGTCGCCTGCGGCAACGCTTGCGCTCAATGTCGGCCAGGTGCTGCTGGTGGTGCGTGCGGATACGACCAGCGACACCGACCTGCGCGCTGCGGTCAGCCTGCTGAACGGGTGTGAGCATATCCAACTGGCGCTGAACGCCGTGACATTAATGCCCGGCGGGCGCCGCTTTGGCAGCTATTACGGGATGGAGGACGCATGATGCGCAAGGCCCTCATCATCGCAGTCGGCACAGTAGTGATCGCGGCGCCCACCCATGCGCGCGAAAGGCAGATCACGCCCTATATCGAAGTGGCGCAGGTGCTGACCGCCGACCTGACCAATGACGATGTGCTCACCTATACCACGCTCGCCGCCGGAATTGACGCCAATGTCCAGACGCGGCGGGTACAGGTGCAGGCGAGCTATCGCTATGAACGGCGCATCGGTTACGATGATCGCCTTGCCGATGCCGATATTCATTCGGGCCTCGCCCGTGCAGCGGTGCGCGTGGCGGCGCCGTTAACGATCGAAGGCGGCGCGCTGGCCACGCGCACCCGGTCCGACATTCGCGGTGCCGCACCCGGCGTGCTGCAGGGCAATGTGGCCAACATCAGCCAGCTTTACGCGATTTACGCAGGGCCCACTTTCGGTTCGCACATCGGCCCGGTCGGTGTCAGTGGCGGCTACCGCTTCGGCTATACCAAGGTGCAGGCGCCGAGCATCGTCAGCCCAATTACCGGCGCGCGCCGCGACGTGTTCGACGATTCGCGCAGCCAGCAGGCGCAGGCAAGCCTCAACCTGAAGTCGGGTACTGTTTTGCCAGTGGGCATTACGCTCAGCGGTGCCTGGGCGCGTGATGATGCGAGCCAGCTGGCGCAAGTGTATGAGGGCAAATATGGCCGCCTTGACGTGCTGTATCCTGTGTCGCCGACGCTCGCGCTGACCGCCGGGGTCGGATATGAAAATATCGAGATCAGCCGTCGCGACGCGCTGTTCGACGCCGCCGGTCAGCCGGTTGTGAATGCGCAAGGCCGGTTTCAGATCGACCCCAATGGTCAACGCCGCATCGATTACAACTTTGACGGGCTTTATTATGACGCGGGCGTCGTATGGCGCCCGAACCAGCGCACCCAGCTCGAAGTGCATGCGGGCGAACGCTATGGCAGCTTCAGCGCGGTCGGCAGCTTCACCTATCAGGCGTCAAAGACGGTCGCGGTGCGCGTGTCGGGCTATGACGGGATTCAGACATTCGGGCGCCAGCTTCAGACGAGCCTGACCGAAATCCCGACCGCGTTTAACCCGGGCACCAATCAGCTTGGTCAGAATTTCAACGGATGCGTGTTCGGCGCGCAAGGCGGCGCGGCGGGCAATTGCCTGAACAGCGCGCTGCAATCCGTCTCGACATCGGCGTTCCGCAGCCGCGGTGTCGACGCCGTGATTTCGGTCACGCGCGGGCGCACGAACTTTGGCGTAGGCGCGGGCTACGCCAACCGTCGCTACCTCGCCTCCAATGCCGGGCCCGGGATCATCATTCAGGGGCTGGAGGATGAGAGCTATTACCTGCAGGGCTATATCAACCATCAGCTTGATACGCGCACGTCGATCGACGCGAATGTCTTTGCCAACTATTTCCTTAGCGGCTTTGGCCCGCAGATCGGCGTTTACAATATCGGTGCAACGACCACGCTGAACCGCCGCTTTGGCCGGTTCAATGCCTTTGGTTCGGTTGGCATCTATAATTTCGGACAAGACCAGCAGCGCTCGATCACCTCGATCCAGGCATTGCTGGGCGGGCGTTACTCTTTTTAACCATCAAGCGGTAATCGCGCGAGGCGGCATCGACCATGTATGATGAACATTACGGATTAAGCGGGCGGCCCTTTCAGCTCACGCCTGATCCGAAATTCTGGTTCGACACGGCCACGCATCGCAAGGCGATGGCCTATCTCGGCTATGGGCTGAGTCAGGGGGAGGGCTTCATCGTCATCACCGGCGACATCGGCGCGGGCAAGACGACGCTGGTCGGGCATTTGATGGCAACGATCGACCGCGAACGGCTGCACGCGATCACGCTGGTATCCACTCAGATCGAGGCCGATGACCTTTTGCGGATTGTGGGGGCAGGGCTCGAGATTGACTGCGCCGGGCTGTCGAAGGCGGAAATGCTGAGGCTGATCGAGCGCGGGCTGCACATGGTCGCGCGCAGCGGGCGGCGGACATTGCTGATCGTGGATGAGGCCCAGGCGCTCCACACCAGCGCGCTTGAAGAGCTGCGGATGCTGTCCAATTTTCAGGCCGGCGGGCACGCGCTGCTCCAGATCTTCCTGCTCGGCCAGCCCGAATTTCGCGAACGGCTAAACGGGTCGTCACGGCTGGAACAGTTGCGCCAACGGGTGATCGCGACGCACCACCTCGACCCGATGGGAGCGGGGGAAGTCCCCGCCTACATCCACCACCGGCTGAAGATAGTCGGCTGGGCGGGACGTCCGAGCTTTACCGACGATGCCTTTGCGGCACTCTATGCCGCGTCAGACGGGGTGCCGCGCCGATTGAACCAATTGACGGGGCGCGTGCTGTTGCTTGGCGCGATCGAGCAACTCGACGTGATCGACAAGCGCGCGGTCGCATCGGTCGTCGCCGACATGGTTGGGGATGGAGCGGCCGCGCCGATGGCGTTGTCCACCGTGTCCACCGACCAGCCGGGGGCGGCACCCGATGGTGCGTCGGCGCCAATCGCGTTTGAGCCGCCGACCGCGGAACCGGTTGCGCCGCTGCCCATTATCGGCGACCCGGCGCTGGCGGTCTCCGCCACCGCCGGGTCAGATGCGGGCGCGTCGACCCTTGCCGGGCGGGTGACCGATCTGGACGATCAATTGGGCATTTACGGCCACCGGCTTGCCGCGCTTCGCGAACAGATCGAGGCAAGGGACGCACGCGTCGAAGCACTGGCCGCGCAGGTCAGCGGGCTCGACGCACGGATCGTCGAGCAGGAAGCGGCGCTGCGCCGGATACTTACCCTGCTGATCGATTGGATCGAAAGCGATAGCCACCGGCCCGATCTTGCCACCTATCGCGGCATGGCGGGCTAAGGAGGGCTGTGCGATGCTCAACGGATTGTCGGTCGATGTTGAGGACTGGTTTCAGGTCGGCGCCTTTGAAACGGTCATTGCAAAGGCGGATTGGGACCGGCTGACCCCGCGGGTCGAGCGTAATACCGATGCCGTGCTCGCGCTGTTCGAGGAAGCGGCGGTCAAGGCGACGTTCTTTACGCTGGGTTGGGTCGCGCACCGCTATCCCGCGCTGATCCGGCGCGTTGTGGCAGCAGGACATGAAATGGCGAGCCATGGTTGGGACCATCAGCGCGTCTTTACCATGACGCCTGAGATGTTTCGCGCCGATCTGGCCCGCGCGCGCGCGGTGATTGAGGATGCAGCGGGCGTCGCGGTGACGGGTTACCGTGCGCCAAGCTTTTCGATCGACCAGCGCACGCCATGGGCGCACGCCATTTTGGCGGAAGCCGGGTATCGCTATTCCTCCAGCGTGGCGCCGATCACGCATGACCATTATGGCTGGCGCGACGCGCCACGTTATGCGTTCCGACCGCTCGCCGACAGCGCGCTGATCGAGCTGCCGGTGACGGTAGCGGAGATTGCGGGACGCCGTGTGGCAACCGGCGGCGGCTTTTTTCGGCTGCTCCCCGGCGCGCTTTCGAGCTTTGCGGTGCGGCAGGTGAATAGCGCGGCGCATCCGGCGGTGTTTTATTTCCACCCCTGGGAAATTGATCCGGGTCAACCGCGGGTGCGCGCGGCGCCAATCAAGTCAAAACTGCGCCATTACAGCCGACTGGGGGCGATGGCGGGCAAGCTCAAGACACTGATCGCGCGGCATGATTGGGGCCGTGTTGACGCCGTAATCGCGCATGAAGCAGCAAGCCTGTGATGCTGCCGCTCATCAGGCCGCCGGTGGGCCTGCGGGCCGCAGACCTTTCCGACCAGGCTGAGTGTGCCCGGATCGACGAATTTGTGCGCGTGCATCCCGCGGCAACGCCGTTTCACCTGACCGCCTGGCAGCTTGCGGTGGCGCGCGGTTGCGGACAACGGGCGCATTGCCTGATCGCACAGACGGCGCATGGAGTGATTGAGGGCATCGTCCCGCTTACTGAAATCCGCTCGATTCTGTTTGGGCGCGCGCTGGTATCGTCGGGCTTTGGGGTCGGCGGCGGGATTTTGGCGACGACCGATACGGCGATCACGACCCTTGCGGAGGGGGCGTGGGCGCTGGCGGCGCGGCGGGGTTGCCCCACGGTCGAACTGCGCGGCGGGGCTGAGCCTGGACCCGGTTGGGAAGCGGAGGAGGGGACTTATCTGTCCTTTGTCCGGCAGCTCGCAGCCGATGACGACGCCGAACTGGCCGCCATCCCCCGCAAGCACCGCGCTGAGGTTCGCAAAGCGCTGGCCGGGGATTTGACGGTGGACGTGGGCCGAGATCGGAAGGCGCTGGCCGCACACTATGCCGTTTATGCCGAATCGGTGCGCAATCTGGGCACCCCCGTGTTCCCCGCGCGCCTTTTTTGCGAAGTAATGACCCATTTTGGTGAAGAAGCTGATATACACGTTGTGCGGCATCGGGGGGCGCCTGTGGCAAGTGTGTTGACGCTGTATTTCAATCGGACGGCCTATCCCTATTGGGGAGGGGGCCGTTTTGCCGCGCGCGCGTTGCGCGCCAATGAGCGGATGTATTTTGCGGTGATGAGCAGCGCGCGCGCTCGTGGCTGCACCCGCTTCGACTTTGGCCGGTCAAAGCTGGGCACCGGTCCCGCAGCCTATAAGCACAACTGGGGTTTTGAAGCCGAGCCGCTGCGCTATTTCAAGCGCTTGGCAGACGGACACGCCGCGCGTGACGTCAATCCGCTCAGCCCGCAATATCAGGCCAAGATCGCGCGTTGGAAGCGCCTGCCGCTATGGATCGCGAACCGAGCTGGCCCCTTGATCGCGCGCGGGCTGGGTTGAGAGCGGCTCGCGCCCATGGGTGACATCCTGTTCCTTGCGCACCGCATCCCGTTTCCGCCGGATCGCGGGGACAAGATTCGCGGCTTCCACATCTTGCGTCATCTGGCGAAGCTGGGCCGTGTTCACCTGGCAGCATTTGCTGATGATTCGCGCGATATGGAGCGTAAGCGTGGCCTCGTCCCGTTTACGGCCAGCCGATCGATCATTTTCCGCACCAAGCCGCAATGGATCGCCGCCCTTCAGGCGTTTGCCACCCGCCAACCGGTTTCGCTCACCGCCTTTGCCAGCGAACCGCTGCGCGCGGCGGTGCAGGGCATTCTGACGCGGCATTCGATCGATACGATCTTCGTCTTTTCAAGCCAGATGGCTCAATATCTGCCACCGCCGGGTCGTCAGCGCGTCATCATGGACTTTTGCGACATGGATTCGGCCAAGTTCGACGCCTATGCCGCGACGGCTCGCGGACCGATGCGGTGGATGATGCAGCGCGAGGCCAACCTGCTACTCGCGCATGATCGCGCCGTTGCCGATCGCGCGCAGGCCAGCGTGTTTGTCAGTGCCGCCGAGGCGCAGCTCTTCCATTCGCGCGCACGCTCGGGCCAGATTCACGTTGTCGAGAACGGGATCGATACCACGCATTTTGATCCCGCTGCCGCTTTCAAACGGATCGAGTCGGTCAACGGGCCGCTGATCGTGTTTACCGGGCAAATGGATTATCGCCCGAATATCGAGGCGGTGAGCTGGTTCGCGAACATGATTTTTCCGCATATTCGCGTCGCCCAACCCGCCGCGCGGTTTGCGATTGTCGGGCGTCAACCCACAGATGCCGTCAAATCATTGGCGGCTTTGCCCGGTGTGATTGTGACCGGCGAAGTAGCCGACGTGCGCGGGTGGCTGGCTGCCGCCCAGGTGGTTGTCGCACCATTGCGGCTCGCGCGCGGGGTCCAGAACAAGGTGTTAGAGGCTATGGCGATGGCTCGCCCTCTTGTTGTTACCGCTGCTGCCGCTGAGGGCATCGATCATGGAGATACGATCCGAATCGGCGCAACAGTCGGCGAAATCGCCGACCATGTCCTAGCCGTTCTTGCCGATGCCACACGCGCTGCATCAATGGGGGCTGCGGCACGCGCCCAGGTTCAACGTCGGTATAGTTGGGCGTCACGATTAGCGGCACTCGACCCGCTATTGGGGCGCGTCCCCGGTTCGGTCGCCAAGAACCTGAGCTTTTGATGACGCCTGCTCTTACCGCAACACGTCACGAATCCCACGTTGAGCCGTGGCGTCGTCATGCGGTGATACTCAGCGGTGTTGCGGCAATGCTGCTGATCGTGTTCGCGCGCGATACAGCGGATCTTGCTCGGCTGTGGTGGACCAGCACCACCTTTGGCCATTGCCTGTTTATCGGCCCGGTGATTGCCTGGCTGGTGTGGCAGCGGCGTGCCGAGCTTGCCCCCCTGACCCCGATGGCATGGGCTCCGGGGCTGGCGATTGTCGCAGGCGGCGGGTTTGCGTGGTTGTTGGGCGCAGCGGGCGGTGTGGCGCTAGCGCGGCATTTGGGGCTGGTGGTGATGGGGCAGGGCGCGGTCGTCACCATCCTGGGCCCGCACGTGGCGCGCAGGCTGGTGTTTCCGCTGCTCTACGCGTTTTTCCTGGTTCCTTTTGGTGAGGGGCTCGAACAACCGCTGCAGCAGGTGACGGTCGCCACCATATTGCCGCTGCTTCAGCTTGTTGGCGTGCCGGCGCACGTCGACGGCGTGCTCATCACTATCCCCACCGGCTATTTCGAAGTGGCCGAGGCGTGTTCGGGCGCGAAGTTCG
Source organism: Sphingomonas sp. UBA4766 (assembly GCA_002403415.1). Classification (GTDB taxonomy): domain Bacteria; phylum Pseudomonadota; class Alphaproteobacteria; order Sphingomonadales; family Sphingomonadaceae; genus Sphingomonas. Next base: position 25,734 of record DHHS01000181.1, read on the forward strand.
TGATCGCGATGACGGCTTATGGCGTGCTGGTCGCCAATGTCTGTTATGTCAGCTGGGGACGGCGGATCGCGTTCATGGCGATGGCGCTGGTCGTGCCGGTGATCGCCAATGGCGTGCGCGCCTTTGGCACCATCTACGCGGCGCATCTGACTTCGGTGGAAGCGGCGACCGGGTTTGACCATATCGTCTATGGTTGGGTGTTTTTCGGGCTGGTGATGGCGCTCGTGCTTGCGATCGGCTGGCGCTGGTTCGACCGTGATCCCGATGCCGCATGGGAGAGCGGCCCGCCTGCGCCCACGCCGCGCCATCCGGTCCCACCGCTCGTTGCCGGTGCGCTGGCCGTCGCGCTCGCCGCCGTTTTTCCAAGCGTTGACGGCGGGCTTGCCGCGCGCCGGGATACCCTGCCCGTGCGGATCGCGCTGCCGACAGTGCCGGGCTGGCATCAGGTTGTCGGCGGCGGGAGCGCAACCTGGGCTCCGCATTATCCGGGTGCGGACCATTACCTGCTGGGCCGGTATGCCGATGACAGGGGCCGCGAGATTGATCTGGCCATCGCCGTCTATGCCGCTCAGCGCGAGGGATATGAAGTGATCGGCTTTGGCCGCGGCGTGTTGCGCGAGCGGGATCGCTGGGTGCGGGTCGCCGATGAAGCTCCGGTGGCGGGCGGCGCCGTCGTGCGGATTACCGCCCCGGGCCCGGTGCAGCGGATCGTCGCAACCTGGTTTCGGGTCGGCGGCGCAACAATGACCAGCCCGGCCCGCGTTAAGCTGGCGACGCTGCGCGCGCGGTTGCTGGGCGGGCCTCAAGCCGCCATTGCCGTGCATATCTCGGCGGTGGAGCCAGGCGGGCGCGCCGCCATCGCACGGTTCGCAGGGGCGCTTGGCGCGATTGATGCGCTGGCTGATCGAAGCGCAGGGCATCGCTGATGTGCGGCATTGCCGGGCTGTTTTACCCCGACACCCCCAAGCCAATTGACCCGCAGCGCATCACCGCGATGACTGACGCACAGGCGCATCGCGGCCCCGATGGCAGCGGGGTGTGGGTGGCACCTGGCATCGGGCTGGGCCACCGGCGCTTGTCGATCATTGATCTGGGCGGCGGCGCGCAACCGATGCATAGCAAGGACGGCCGCCTGTCCGTTAGCTACAATGGCGAGATCTATAATTTTAAGGAAGTCCGCGCCGAGTTGGAGGTGCGCGGTGCCCAATTCCGCACCGATAGCGATACCGAGGTGCTGCTGCACGGTTGGGCGGCGTGGGGCCCGGCGATGCTCGACCGGCTGAACGGGATGTTCGCGATTGCGCTCTATGACAATGCCGCCAAGGCGCTGTTCCTTGCGCGCGACCGGCTGGGGGTGAAGCCGCTCCACTATGCGATGTTGGTTGATGGTGCGCTGGCCTTTGCGTCGGAGTTGAAGGGGCTGCTTGCGCACCCGCTGCTCCGGCGCGTCGCCGACGTCCGCGCGGTCGAGGATTTCATGGCATATGGCTATGTCCCTGACGATGCGTGCCTGGTGGCGGGCGTGCAAAAGCTTGCCGCAGGGCATTTCCTTCTCATCGAGCGGGGCAAGCCCGTGCCCGCGCCACAGCAATGGTGGGACATTGATTTCAGCAACCGGACGCGCGCGTCTGCGTCGGCGATTGAGGAGGAGTTAATTGACCGGCTGTGCGCCGCCGTCCGGTCGCGTCTCGTCGCCGATGTGCCGCTGGGCGCGTTCCTGTCGGGCGGCGTCGATAGTTCCGCCGTCGTCGCGATGATGGCGGAGGCATCGCGCCACGCGGTTAAAACCTGCACCATCGGGTTCGACGCCGCCGACCATGACGAGCGTAGCTATGCGCGGCAGATCGCCACGCGCTTTGCAGCCGATCACCGCGAACGGATTGTCAGCGCCGATGATTTTTCACTGATCGACACGCTGGTCACAGCGTTTGACGAACCCTTTGCCGATGCGTCGGCGCTGGCGACCTATCGTGTTTGCGAATTGGCGCGGGAACAGGTTACCGTTGCGCTGTCAGGCGACGGCGCGGACGAGGCTTTTGCCGGCTATCGCCGCTATCGCTTTCAGGCAGCGGAGGAACGGCTGCGCAGCCTCATCCCGCCCGCGTTGCGCGCACGACTGTTCGGCACGCTCGGCCGCTTTTACCCCAAGGCCGATTGGGCGCCGCGCCCCTTACGCGCCAAAACCACGTTTCTCGGCCTCGCGGATGATGGCGCGACCGCCTATGCGCGCGCGGTCGGCGTTACGCCGCCTGCGCTGCGGGGCATCCTGTTTTCGGATGCGGCACGCCGGGCGCTGGGGGGGCACCGGGCGGAGGACCGCTATATCGGGACGATGCAGCGGGCGCCGGTGCGCGAGCCGCTTGATGCGGCGCAATATGCCGATTTCAAACACTGGCTCCCCGGCGATATCCTGACCAAGACCGACCGCACCAGCATGGCCGTCGGGCTGGAAGCACGCGAGCCGCTGCTCGATTACCGGCTGGTCGAATTTGCCGCGACGTTGCCGGTCGCGATGCGGATCAAGCGGGGGCAGGGCAAATGGGTGATGAAGCACGCGCTTGAACGCTATTTGCCGCACGACATCCTTTATCGCCCGAAAATGGGCTTTGTAACGCCTGTCAGCCTTTGGTTTCGTGGACCCCTTGGCGATCGGGCGGCGGCGCTGGCACGGTCACCGGTGTTGGGCGGCACCGGCTGGTTCGACATGGCAACGATCGAGCGCCTGGCCGCCGAACACCGCAGCGGCGCACGCGACCATGGCCGCACGCTGTGGCAACTCGTCATGCTCGAACGGTCGATGACGCGGTTGTTTGGTTAACCGTGATGCCCGTGAAAATGGGCGATCGCGGCGTGTAGCGTCAACGCAATCAGGCACAGGCTCGACAGCGCGAAGAGCGCAAAGCGAATCGCGACGCGATTGATCGTTGCCTGCACAATGCTGTGTGCGACGCGCAAACCGACATAGGCCCAGGCAATTTGGAGGTTAAAACCACCCCCGTGCCCGAGCAGCGCGAGCGCAATCGCCACCGCGTAAAACACCGTCGGCTGTTCATGAAGGTGGTTGTAATTGTCCGCGACCCAGCTGGCGCGCTTTTCCCCCTTTGCAATCAAGGCGTCGCGCAGCGCTGGTCCCGTGCCGCCCACCATCTTGGCCCCGTCGATCCCGGCGCGACGCATCGCGGGCAGGCGGGTCGCATACATCCAGACCCACATGACAAGTGTCCAGGCCGCCATGGCAATGACGGGACCGATGATTGGGCTATGATGTGGCATGTTATTCTCCCCCCGGACGAATTACTCTCAAGATGCCGCTTTCCGGCCATCAGTGCAACTATCGCAGCTTCGCGATCGGCAGTCCGTCCGCCTTGGCCCGGTCGCGCACCGATTCCTCGCTGCGGTTCAGCGCCTTGGCAATCGCCTTGAGCGCCATCGCCTTTCGCGCGAACTGGTGCAGCTTTTGAACCTCGTCCGGGGTCCAGGGCTGGCGGTGGCGCTCAAACCACGCGGTGTCCTTCGCCATCAGGCGAAGATCTTGCCCCAGGCGCGCTTGGCACGCGTCTTCCAATGGCCGCGGTGATAGGCGTCGGAGGCGAGCAGCGGCATCACCGAACCAGCCTCGGCAAACACCATCTGCTCAATGCCGGTGTTCACCTTGCCCCATGACGCCGCTTCCTGCAGCGTTGAGGATGAACATGCGCCGTCACGAACATCGGCGACGGTGATCTGCACCGCATATTTGTGCACCTCAACATCCTCATGCCCCAGGATTTCGGCGCAGACGACGGTGTCCTGAATGAAGTTTTTCGGCACACCGCCGCCGATCATGAGGAGGCCGGTCGTGCCCGCCTGAATCTTGATATCGGTCAGTTCGCGGAAATCGGCGATCGCGTCGATCATCATATAGGGTTTGCCAGCCTTCATCGCGTCGACCTGATGCTTGACGAGGCCGAACCCCGCCGACGAATCGACAAAGGCGGGGCAGAAAATCGGCACGTCATGCTCATAGGCAAGCTTGACGAGGCTATTGTCCTTCTTGCCATGCTGGCTGAGATAACGGCCCATTTCGCGGATGAACGCCCGGCTCGAATACGCGCGCGGCTCCAGGTCGTTTGCGATCTTGTTGATCGTGAAGTCGCAGTCCTGAAGCTGCTCCTCATCGATGTAAGTATCGTAAATCCGATCAATATACAGCGAGCGCAGCGTGTCATCATCGGGCACTTCGAGCGCTTGGTAATGTTGGTGGCCCAGCCCTTCAAAGAAATCCATGTCGACGATCGTCGCGCCTGTCGCAATCACGCAATCGACCATGTTCGAACGCACCAGCTCGGCATAAAGGTCCATACAGCCGCCAGCACTCGTCGAACCCGCGATCACCAAACAGATGGTGCAATCCGGATCGGCGAGCATCTGGTTATAGATGCCGGTCGCACGCGCGAGGTCGCGGCTCGTAAAGCTCATCTTGCCCATCGACTCGATGATTGGACGCGCGTCAAAGCTGGTGATGTCGATATGCTCGACCTTGGTGGAAAGCAGCTCGGCCTTGCGATTCGAGAGGGTGGTGTCGGTCATGGGTTCTTCCTGACAATGAATATCACCCCGGCTTCGCGCCGGGGTGACAAGAACTCGGTTTAGTTTTGCGGCGAAGTGTTACAGCGTGACGACGTTCGCACTCGCAACCCGCCGTTCGGGCGCAGCGTAGAGCGAAACCATCGGCTCGTCCGCGACAATCACGGTCTCGCCATTGGTGAAGCCGTTAAAGCCAGTCCGCATTGCCGCACCATAAGCGCCGAGCATCCCGATTTCGATGTAGTCGCCTGCGCGCGTATCGGCCGGCAGCATGAACGGCCCCGCCATATGATCGAGATCATCGCAGGTCGGCCCGTAAAAGCTGAAGCCCATGTCGCGCGCAGTCGAATCGGGTTCGCGCAGCAAGCGCACCGGAAATTGCCAGCCCAGATGCGCTGCATCGAACAACGCGCCATAAGCACCGTCGTTGATGTAGAGCTCATCGCCGCGTCGCCGCTCCACGCGGACGATCAGCGAACTGTATTCGGCACACAGGGCACGGCCCGGCTCCGCCCAAAGCTCCGCCGAGTATGAAATCGGCAGGCTTTCGAACGCGCGGTGAATGGTTGCGAAATAACGCTCCAGCGGCGGCGGCTCCATGCCGGGATAGGAGGAGGGGAAGCCGCCGCCGACATCGACGACGTCAACCGTGACGCCCGCATCCACGATCGCCGCGCGCACACGCTCGATCGCATTGGCATAGGCCTCGGGAGTCATCGCCTGGCTGCCGACATGGAAGCAGATGCCGAGTGCGTCGGCGGCTTGCCGTGCCGCGATCAGCAAATCGCGCGTTTCCCCCGGTGCCGCGCCGAATTTCGACGCGAGGCTGAGCTTGGAGTGTTCGGACGAGACCCGCAACCGCACGCACAGTGTGAGATCGGTCGCATCGCCTGTCGCCGCCATGATTTTCGCCAGCTCGTCGAGACTGTCGAGCGAAAACACGCGCACGCCGTGGGCATGATACGCTTCCGCAATCGCCTCGGGCGCTTTTACCGGGTGCATGAAGCACAAGGTCGCCTCGGGCAAAGTCCTTGCAACCAGCCGCACTTCACCGATCGAGGCGACATCGTAATGGGTGATGCCATTGTCCCAGAGCACCCGCATCAAATCGGGTGAGGGATTGGCCTTTACCGCATACATCGAACGCCCCGGAAACTTCTCCACGAAGAATCGGGCGGCACGCGCAGCGGCGTGTGGGCGAACCAGCGTCACGGGCTGAACCGGACGATGGTCAAGAGCAATTCCGATAGCGGAATCGAACGGGGTAGCAGCTAACCCCAGCGCGCTATGATGCTTGTGCAACTCAAGGGACCTCCAAGTGCCTTACGGCGATCGTTGACAAAAGCTGCCTTGCGGTTGGAAGTCCCATGGGGCAGCGGAACGCGCACATAGGGGCGCTAACCGTGCGTGTAAATGATTATTTCGGGTGGTAAGGATCTGTTTATGACGATTTTGCGACAACCCACCCGCGCCGGGGTGCGTGATGCGGCGGCAAAGCTGGCGCAGGTCGTACCGACTTCACCGCTATTTTTTCATGAAATCAACGGCATAAACATCGCATTCAAGGCAGAATGCCTGCAACCGATTGGCTCTTTCAAACTGCGCGGGGCATGGCATCGGCTCACCGCAATTGCGCCTGAATCGCGCAGCGCCGGGGTTGTTGCCTTTTCCTCCGGCAATCACGCACAAGGGGTCGCCTGGGCCGCACGCCGACTGGGGATGCCTGCGGTCATTGTGATGCCGACCGACGCGCCTGCCGTGAAGCGCGAGGCTACACTGGCGCTCGGGGCTGAAATAGTGAGCTATGACCGTGCGACCGAAAGCCGCGAACGGCTCGCTGCGCAACTGGCCGCAGCGCGTGGTGCAGTGCTAGTGCCTAGTTTCGACGATTCGTGGGTGATTGAGGGGCAGGGGAGTGCGGCAATTGAGGCCGCCGCACAAATGGCCGCCATGCAGCTTGGTGCGCCGAGCCACCTTGTCATTCCGTGCGGCGGGGGCGGGCTGGCTGCGGGCTGCGCGCTGGCACTGCCTGAGGCGCAGGTGACGGTGGTCGAGCCCGAAGGCTGGGACGATATGCGCCGCTCGCTTGACGCGGGGTGGATCGAACCGGTGGGGGATGCGCCACCCAATACCGCCTGCGATTCGCTGATGACGAAGCAGGTGTCGCCGCTGACCTTCGATGTGTTGTCGCGGCGCGGCGTGACGGGCATTGCGGTGAGCGAAGCCGCGATTCGCGAGGCTCAGCGCTGGGCGGCAACACGACTGCGGCTCGTGGTGGAGCCGGGCGGGGCGGTCGCGCTGGCGGCGGTGCTGAGCGGTCAGATTGCACCCGCTGCGGGGATGCTAGTGATTCTGTCAGGCGGCAATGTCGATCCGGCCGCCTATGCCGCCGCGATCGCGCCCAAAGCTGCATCCGAGCGGGCAGCGCTGGCGCTGTGAGCGCGCTCGAATCCGCCGCTCCTGCGATCGCGATGCTCGCCGCATTTGCGCTGATCGCGGGCGGGGTCGTGGTGATCCGGCGGGGGGATAACCGGCGCCAAGGCGTGCTGATGCTGGTGATGGCCATAGTGCTCATCGGCAATGTTGTGATCTGGACGCTCTAGCGCGCGAGGGGGATCAGGCCAGCGCCATGCGCAAAGCCAGCTTCGTGTCTATCATGCCCCCGGCATGATCTGAAGGATGCGGGGCATCCTTCACGTGAAACTCGTCGATCGAAGCTCTGACCCCGACGGCGGTGCGCGCGTCACTTGATCGGCGAATTCGGGTCCAGCCGGAAGTCCAGATAATTATCGACGCTGCGCATCAGCTCGGGCATTTCATCCTGAAAGAAGTGATTCGCGCGCGGAATGACATCGTGATGGATCGTGATGTGCTTTTGCGTGCGCAGCTTGTCGACCAGCTTTTGCACCGCAATCGGCGTGACGACCTCGTCGCCATCACCCTGAATGATGATGCCGGACGAAGGGCAGGGCGCCAAAAACGTGAAGTCATACATGTTGGCGGGCGGCGCGACCGAGATAAACCCGCGAATTTCCGGGCGGCGCATCAACAGCTGCATCCCAATCCACGCCCCGAAACTGACGCCGGCGATCCAGGTTGACGATGCCTCCGGGTGGATGCTCTGCACCCAGTCGAGCGCGCTGGCGGCGTCCGACAGCTCGCCCACGCCATTGTCGAACACGCCCTGACTCTTGCCGACGCCCCGAAAATTGAAGCGCAGTGTGGCAAAACCACGTCGCTGAAACGTCTTGTAAAGTTCCTGCACGATCCGATTGTTCATCGTGCCCCCCGATGAGGGGTGCGGGTGTAGGATCATGGCGACCGGGGCACGGGGGCGGGGCGGGGGCGCGAAACGGCCTTCGAGACGACCATCGGGGCCGGGGAAAATGACTTCGGGCATTGGTCCTGCCTGGGAAAGAGCGAGCGCGCACAAAGCGCAAGACTGGGCGCTATATAGGCAAGACGGCGATTGGCGCAATCGTTCAGCAACGATACAGCGTTGGCCAAGCGCCGCAGGAGGATCATGAGCGTCCGAATCTACCTCGACCACGCCGCGACCACGCCGATGCGCCCCGAAGCGATTGCGGCGGTGGCGGACGGGATGGCACGTTGGGCTAACCCCTCCTCCCCGCACGCTCAGGGACGGGCGGCCCGTGCAACGCTTGAGGAGGCGCGGGCGCGGATCAAGGCGTCGCTTGGCTGGACCGGCGAGCTGATCTTCACCAGCGGCGCGAGCGAAGCGCTGTGGATCGCGTTGAACCGCGCGAAGGTTGACCGGCGGATCGTGTCGGCGGTGGAACATGACGCGGTGTTTCGGGCGGCGCCGGGGGCGGAGGTGGTGGCGGTGGCCAACGGTGCGGTCGATCGCAATGCGCTCGCCGACCTGCTGGCAGCGGGGCCACGCGCCATCGTCGCTGTTCAGCACGTTAATTCCGAAACGGGCAGCATTCAGCCAGTCGATACATTGAGAGCGCAAACAGTCGAAGTCGGCAGTCTTTTGCTCTCGGACTGTTCGCAATCGGCGGGGAAGCTTGCGCTGCCGGACGCCGACATGATCGTGGTATCGGCCCACAAACTGGGCGGGCCGCCGGGCGTTGGCGCGCTGCTGGTGCGTGATCTGGCGATGTTGGAGCCGGTGGGCGGGCATGAGTTTGGCTATCGGATGGGCACCGAGAATTTGCCCGGCATTCTGGGCTTTGCTGCTGCATTGGAAGCAGGGTCCATGGATGACTGGCCGACCGCAATGGAGCAGCGGGTGGACTTCAAGAACGCGATCTCACGCGTCGGCGAGGTTGTCAGTCCCGGTTCGCAATGCTCCCACATATGCGCCATCGCTATGCCGCATCTGACAGCCGCCGCCCAGCTCATCCGCTTTGACGGCATGGGCTTTGCCGTATCGGCAGGCAGCGCCTGTTCCTCGGGCACGCTCAAGCGCAGCCGCGCACTCGAAGCCTTTGGCGTGGATGAGGATACCGCCAGCCGCACCATCCGCGTCAGTTTCGGCTGGAACACTACCCCTGCCGAGATCGACGCCTTTCGCCACGCCTGGCTAGAGATCGCGCACGACGCGGCGCGGCGCGCATGACTTATCTTGATTATCAGGCAACGACACCGCTCGCGCCCGAAGCGTTCGACGCCATGCTGCCATGGCTGCATCCTGATGCCGGGGCTAGCCATGCCAACCCGCATTCGGCCCATGCGCCCGGCCGCGCGGCAAAGGCCGCCGTCGAAGTCGCCCGCGATAGCGTCGCCGCGCTGCTCCCGCCCGGCGGCAAAGTCGCCTTCACCAGCGGCGCAACCGAGGCGCTGAACTGGGCAATAAAGGGGACGAGCGGCGCAATTGTGACCGTCGCGACCGAACATGCCGCGGTTCTAGACACCGCCGCAGCGGAGGCTGCGCAGGGGCGGGCGGTGACGATATTGCCCGTCGATAGGCAGGGACGGGTTGAGCTTGAAACGGCGCGGGCGCTGATCGCGCCTGGCACCAAGCTGGTCGCCGCCATGCTGGTCAACAACGAAGTTGGCGTCGTTCAACCCATCGCCGAGCTGGCCACGCTCGCGCACCGCGTCGACGCGCTGATGCTGGTCGATGCGGTGCAGGGCTATGGCCGTGTCCCGATCCCCGCCGAGGTCGATCTGGTGGCGTTGTCCGCGCACAAGATCCACGGGCCAAAGGGAGTGGGCGCGCTGTGGGTGCGGGACGGCGTGGACCTCATGCCGCTGCTCCACGGCGGCGGGCAGGAAGCGCCGGGTCGATCAGGGACGCTGTCGCCCGCTTTGTGTGCCGGATTTGGGACGGCCGCACGATTGATGCGGGAGCATGCGACGGCGGATGCCGCGCATGTCGACCGGCTGGCGCAAGTCGCGCGTGGCCGGTTTGGCGCGGACTGGACGATCAATGGCTCGCTCGAACACCGCTATCCCGGCAATCTCAATCTGCGCCGCAGCGGGCTTGATGTTGCGCGGTTGATGAGCGAGCTCCGCGATATCGCCTTCTCAGCAGGATCGGCCTGCGCCAGCGGATCGGGCCGTGCAAGCCATGTGCTGCGCGCGATCGGGCTGAGCGAGCGAGAAGCGCGCTCCAGCATCCGATTGGGCTTTGGCCGCTATACACGCGAAGACGCATTGATGGCTGCGATCGACCGCATCATTGCCGCAGCCGAAGCGCAACGCTAGGAAGAGGGCGCATGGTTAGGCTGTATTTTCAAAGCGCCGATGGTAATGTGACGACGGTGGAGGCGGCGGAGGGGGAGCGGCTGCTCGACGTAGCCCAAGCCCATGGCCACCCGCTGGAGGGGACGTGCGAGGGGCAGATGGCCTGTTCCACCTGCCATGTCATCATCGCGCCCGACGATTTCGACCGGCTGAAGCCCGCGCGCGAGGAAGAGGAGGACATGCTCGACCTCGCGCTCGGCGCAACCCGGACCAGCCGCCTGGCGTGCCAGATCTGGCTTGATGCGACGCTGGATGGCTTACGCGTGCGGATTCCGGGCGAGACGCGCAACATGCAGGGCCGTTGAGTTGGGGGACGCGACCGTCGCCAATCTGTAACTTGATCGTAACTCCGGCTTGCCCCATATGCGCATCCGGGAGTCGGGCGGGCGCAGCCGTCGCCAACCTGGTCAGGGCCGGAAGGCAGCAGCCACAACGATTTTCGCTGCGGGTCGTCCCGGCTCCCACCAGTTCGCGCCCGGCGTGATGGCCTGCAGCGGACGGAAAAATTGCGTCCGATTGCTTAATTGTATCTTGCCAAAAACGTAGCATATGCTACGTTTTTTCCATGACCCATGATTTGCACAAGCGCTGGCTCCTCGTAACCGGGATTGGCATTGCCAGCTTTGGCCCGGTATTCGCATTGGGATCGGTGCTTGCCACTGCAGAGGCGGCCCGTTGGTCGCTTGATGTGCTGAGCTGGCCGGTCGACGGCAACATGAATTACGAAGCGGGCACCACCCGGTTTCTGTCCGCGCTGACCGGTGGATTTTTGTTCGGTTGGGGCGTGATGGTGCTGTTGCTGCGGCAATGGGTGTTCGATGCGGCTCCAGATGCGGTGCGCAAGGCAGTGCTGGGCGGGGTGATCGCCTGGTGCGTTCTCGATAGTTGCGGCTCGTTCGCGTCGGGCAATGCCAGCAACGTCTTGTTCAATTTGCTGGTACTGGCAACACTGACCGGCCCCTTGTGGTTCCGCGCCCGTTGAGTTCCGGCCCGCGACGGTTCGACATCTGCGGCTTCGACAAGGCCGGTCTCGCACGCTAACACCAATGCTGTCATGGCCGATTCCTTCCTCGACCTCGGTGAACCACCGCAACCCGCCAAGCCCGAGCCCTACCGGGTGCTCGCGCGCAAGTACCGGCCAACCAATTTCAGTGAGCTGATCGGTCAGGACGCGATGGTCCAGACATTGGGCAATGCGATCACGCGCGGTCGGCTTGCCCATGCCTTTCTGCTGACCGGGGTGCGCGGAGTGGGCAAGACGTCGACAGCGCGGCTGATTGCAAAGGCGCTGAACTGCATCGGTCCGGATGGTCAGGGCACGGCGACAATCGCCCCCTGCGGTGTGTGCGAGCCATGCCGCGCAATCGCCGAGGGACGCCATATCGATGTGATTGAAATGGACGCCGCCAGCCATACCGGCGTCGATGATGTCCGCGAGATTATCGACGCGTCGCGCTATGCTGCCGTCTCGGCGCGGTTCAAAATCTACATCATCGACGAAGTGCACATGCTGTCGAAGAATGCGTTCAACGCGTTGCTGAAAACGCTCGAAGAACCGCCTCCGCACGTCAAGTTCCTGTTCGCGACCACTGAAGTCAACAAAGTGCCGGTGACCGTCCTGTCGCGGTGCCAACGTTTCGACCTGCGGCGGATTTCGTCTGAAAAGCTCGCCGCACATTTCGCCCATGTCTGTGCGCTCGAATCGGTGGAAGCAGAGGGTGAGGCGTTGACTCTGATCGCTCGTGCGGCCGAGGGGAGCGCGCGCGACGGGCTGTCGATCCTCGATCAGGCGATTGCCCATGCCAGCATGGATGGCGGTGGCGTGCGGGCCGACGCCGTGCGCGACATGCTGGGCTTGTCCGATCGCGGTGCCACGCGCGATCTGTTTGGCCTGCTGATCGTGGGTGATGGGACGGGTGCGCTGGCCGCCTTGCGTCACCAATATGATCTGGGCGTCGATCCGCTGGCGGTGATGCGCGCGCTGTTGGAGCTGGTGCATAGCGTCACTCTCACCAAGCTTGGCACACCGGCTGACCCCGCGCAGTCGGCGGAGGCGCGCGAGGCGATGGACGCATGGGCGAGTGGCTTGTCCCACGCCACGCTTCACCGGCTGTGGCAGTTGTTGCTCAAGGCGCATGACGAAGTGGCGCGGGCCGCGTTGCCGATTGAGGCGACCGAAATGGCGCTGCTGCGGATCGTCTATGCAGCTGACTTGCCCGATCCCGCAACGCTTGCACGCCGCATGGGAGAGGGCGGCACGGCAACTGTTCCCGCTGCTGCGCCGCCGCCCGCGCCATCGCCGCCGTCCACGACCGCGGCGACCCCGGACAGCTTTGATGCGATGCTCGCCATGCTCGATACGGCAGGCCGGGTCGGGCTGGCCGAGAAGCTGCGTTTCACCGCACGTCTCGTCAGTTTCGCGCCGGGCCGCATCACGCTCAGCAATGCTAAGCCGCTACCCGTTGAGCTGGTCGGCGAAATGACCGAGGCGCTCCATACGCTGACGGGCGTTCGCTGGCAGGTGTCGGTCGATTCCGCTCCCGGCGCGCCGACGCTGCGCGAGGCGGAGGCAAGTGCGCGCGCAGCGGAACTCGACTGGGTCAAATCGACGCCGGTGGTGAGCGCTGCGCTAGCGGCCTTTCCGGGGGCCGAGATTACGGGTTGGGACATGAACAAGCGGAGTGACGGATGAAGGGCATCGAGGACATGTTGGCTATGGCGCAAAATGTGCAGGCCGAACTCGCCAAAGCGCAGGCCAATCTCGACACGATCGAGGTTGAGGGCGTCGCGGGTGGCGGATTGGTGAAGGTGCGCGCCTCGGCCAAGGGGCGGATCATCGCGGTCGATATCGACGCTTCACTGCTCAACCCTTCGGAAAAGCAGATCGTCGAGGATCTGGTGGCCGCCGCGCTCAACGACGCCCGCGCCAAGGCAGACACGGCTTCAAGCGCGGAGATGGCCAAAATGACGAGCGGCCTGCCGCTGCCGCCGGGTTTTAAGCTGCCGTTCTGAGCGTCGTTAGCGCAAGCAGCGGTCGAGCCCGTCATGGCGGACCACACCCGCGCGCCGGGTGATTGCCTTGCCATGGCGGCGCGTGAACCCACGCGGGGCAATCGCGGCGCGCTTTTTCGGAAGCGGCAGGACTGCGGCAATCCGCCCAGCCTCTGCCGGCGTCAGGTGCGACGCATCATGCCCGAAATAACGCATCGCGCCCGCATTCACGCCGTAAGTGCCGATGCCGGTTTCGGCGATGTTGAGATACACCTCCATAATCCGCCGCTTGCCCCACAACGCTTCGATCAGGACGGTGAAATAGGCCTCAAACCCCTTGCGGACGAACCCACCACCCTGAAACAAGAAGGCGTTTTTCGCGGTCTGCTGGCTGATGGTCGATCCACCGCGCAGCCGTCCGTCGCGCTGGGTGCGGACATAGGCCTTGGCAATCGCTTCATAGTCGAACCCGCTATGGGTGCAAAAGCGTGCATCCTCGCCCGCAATCACTGCGCGCGCCATATCGGGGTCGATCCGCGACAGCGGCATCCATTTCTTTGTGATCGAATGTCCACCCAGCGCATCGCCAACCATGGTCAGCGTGATGGGCGGTGCGACAAAACGGTAAAGCCCGACCCAGGCGATACTGACCACCACAAAGCCAAGCAAAAGGCGCCAGGTCCAACGAACAATGCGACGCATCATGGCATGTTGGCTCGCACAAAGCGGGGGCGAATGGCAAGGCCATGCGCCCGTGCGGATGCGATTAAACCGCCAGCAACCGGTTATCGCCCGCCAGCCGCATCATAGCCTTTTGCAGCTTTTCAAAGGCGCGAACCTCAATCTGGCGCACGCGCTCGCGGCTGACCCCGTAAACCTGGCTCAATTCCTCCAGCGTTTTGGGGTCATCGGTCAGGCGGCGCTCGGTCAGGATGAATTTTTCGCGCTCGTTCAGACTCTCCATCGCCGAGACGAGCATGGTGTGGCGCACATCGGCTTCTTGCGCTTCGGCGACCTGCTCATCCTGGAGCGGAGCGTCATCGGCGAGCCAGTCCTGCCACTGGCCCTCACCATCTTCACGCATCGGCACGTTGAGGCTGGTATCCCCCCCCAGCGCCATCCGCCGGTTCATGCTGGTGACTTCGGCTTCGGTCACGCCCAGATCCTTGGCGATTTTAGCCAGATCCTCCGGCCGCAAATCACCATCCTCAAACGCGTCGAGCCGGGCCTTCATCCGGCGCAGGTTGAAGAACAGCTTTTTCTGGGCCGCTGTGGTGCCCATTTTGACAAGGCTCCACGAGCGCAGGATGAACTCCTGAATCGACGCGCGAATCCACCACATCGCATAGGTGGCCAGACGGAAACCGCGATCGGCCTCAAACTTCTTCACGCCCTGCATCAGGCCGATATTGCCCTCCGAAATCAACTCGGACACCGGCAGGCCATAGCCGCGATACCCCATCGCAATCTTAGCGACGAGCCGCAAATGGCTGGTCACGAGCTGGGCCGCGGCCTCGGTATCGCCGTGTTCCTCAAACCGTTTTGCGAGCATGTATTCCTGCTCCGCCGACAAAATCGGGAACTTCTTGATCTCCGCCAGATAGCGATTGAGGCTTGCCTCGCTGCCAAGTGCGGGGATTGTTGCGGGGACGTTGCTGGCACTGGCCATCGTCAAATTTCCTTCGTTGCTGGGCACAGCCATATGCCCGACGGTCGATTACGCATGGGGGCGGCCCCCGCACGGTTCCAGTTTATCCATTAACAGACGCATGTCGGCAGGCATTTCGCTATCAAATGCCATAGCGATACTTGTGCGAGGATGAATGAACCCCAAACGCGCCGCGTGCAAGGCTTGGCGCCGGAAATTGGCAGTTTCCAACAAAGCGCGGTGGCTACGCGCTGTTTTTGAATAAACCGGATCGCCAAGCAGCGCGTGGCCAAGCGAGGCCATGTGAACGCGCACCTGGTGCGTGCGGCCCGTCTCCAGCCGACATTCGATCAGAGCGGCCTCGCGCAAGTGCTTGAGCAAGCGATAATGCGTCACCGCGCGCTTGCCGCCCGCCACGATCGCCATCTTTTTGCGATTGGCGGGCGACCGGCCAAGCGGCGCATCGACCATACCCGCCGTCGGAACGGGGTGGCCCGCGACAATCGCATGGTAGCGCCGGTCGATGCTGTGATCGGCGAACTGGCGCGCCAGTCCCTCATGCGCGCGGTCGGTCTTTGCCGCGACGATAAGTCCGGAGGTATCCTTGTCGATCCGGTGGACAATCCCCGGTCGGGCAACGCCCCCAATACCCGACAATTGCCCCGCACAGTGATGGAGCAGCGCATTGACGAGCGTGCCATCGAGATTGCCGACCGCCGGATGCACGACCAGCCCGGCGGGTTTGTCAACCACAATCAGGTGCTCGTCTTCATAAACGATCTTCAGCGCGATATCCTGCGCCACAGTGTCGAGCGGCACGGCCGGGGGTAGCGCGACGCTGAAACGCTGCCCATCAAGCGTGCGCCGCGCCGAATCGCGCAAAGCGACGCCCGCCGCATCGGTGACTTGCCCGCCCGCGATCAGTGCCTTGACCCGCTCGCGCGACAATTGCGG
>DHHS01000149.1:0-8267 GCA_002403415.1 Sphingomonas sp. UBA4766
AGGATCGTGTTCTTGGTCGACAGATAGACAGGCCATCCCAGGTTGAGGCCATAATGCATCGACGCGCGCGCGAAGTCGCGGATCGAATCGTCGAGATTATACATTGCAAGCGCGACGCCGGCCGAGGGGTATTGGAAAACCTCCTCATCAATCACGGTGCCGTCGTCACCCTCAAATACCATGCGCAACTTGCCGGGGCCGGGCACGCGGAAATCGGTGGCGCGATACTGATCGCCAAAGGCATGGCGGCCAACGACGATCGGCTTGGTCCAGCTGGGGATCAGGCGCGGCACGTTGGAGATCACGATCGGCTCGCGAAATACCACCCCGCCCAAGATGTTGCGGATGGTGCCGTTGGGCGATTTCCACATTTTCTTGAGGCCAAATTCCTCGACCCGTGCTTCGTCGGGGGTAATGGTCGCGCATTTTACGCCCACGCCATATTTCTGGATCGCGCGAGCGGACTCCACGGTCACCCGGTCATCCGTTGCGTCGCGGTGCTCGATGCCGAGGTCGTAATAATCAAGATCGATGTCGAGATAGGGGAGGATCAGGCGTTCACGGATCCATGCCCAGATGATCCGGGTCATCTCATCGCCGTCGATTTCAACAACGGGCGTCTTTACCTTGATCTTCGCCATCAACTGCTCGCTTTGTCCAATGGGGAGGGAATTGCCGTTATGCGTCTAGGATGAAGGCGGGGCCGGATCAACCACCGCGCGTTGTGCAATCGGCGTGGCCAGCCGCCTTTCACGTGCCCGGAGCGCCGAACAGCCTTGGGCGTTGAATCTCGACGGCGCGCGTTCTAGACCCTTGCCATGGCATCGCACGACCAGCCGCCGATTGTGGCGTCCAGCGCGAGATGGCGCCTGCCGGACATTCACCCGGAGGGTCGGCGATATGTGTTGATCGCGGGCGCGGCGGCTTTTTTTTCGTTTTTCCTCTGGGATTTCGTCACCTGGCCGTTGATCGGGCTCACCCTCTGGGTGGCGGCGTTTTTCCGCGATCCGGTCCGGGTGACCCCGCAAGGTGCGGGCGAGATCATGGCACCGGCCGATGGCCTGGTCAGTGCGGTAGAGCGGGTCGCGATCCCTCCCGAACTTGCCGGGGCCGGTTGTCTGGGTGATGCGCCACTGGTGCGCATTTCGATCCATATGAGTATTTTTGACGTTCATGTGAACCGCACCCCCATTGCGGGCACCATTCGCCAAGTGGTCTATATTTCAGGAAAATTTTTGAACATTGATCTCGACAAGGCCAGCGACGAAAACGAACGCCAGCATATTGTGATCGAAGGACGCGATGGTCAGTGCGTTGGCATGACCCAAATTGCGGGGTTGGTGTCGCGGCGTATCGTCAGTTTTGTAAAGCCCGGGGATATTGTTGCGGCCGGGCAACGTCTTGGTCTGATCCGCTTTGGTAGCCGCGTCGACATTTACCTCCCCGATGGACTCGTTTGCCAGATGATCCCGGGGCAACGTGTGATCGCTGGCGAAACGGTGATTGCGCGGCCGGGCGGGGTGATGCCGACGGGCATCGCGCATTAAGTCGCGGCTAGCTTCCTGGCCATTGGCCCAACCATCGGACGATTGAACCGCGCAAAGCCATGCGTTGCGTGGGCCAACACTGCACGTTCCATCACGCGGCCCGGCACGTCTGCGGTGTCAGTCCGACCCGCCCCCCGCAACAATGCCGCCATGCGCGGCAATGCGGGCATGATGGTCCGCCCACCAACACTCAGCACGGCGATGAGCGTGGTGGCAAACACCAGTGCGGCAAAAACTTCGGCCATCGCAAAATCCCTTCTTTAGACGTCGCCGCGCGAATCATCCGCTCGATGTTCGCTCATATATCCTGATATGTTCCTTTCATGTTCCAATGTCAACGCTTGATTTGCAAATGGCGATGCGCTAACGGCCCGCTCTCAATTCCGCATGGGAAGCGCACATCCCGGTGTCGCCCGGGCCGAAAGGCTTTGGCGATTACTGCTTCCCAGAGGATCAACCGGAAAGGAAATGATTATGGCGGCACCTGTCGTCACCATGCAGCAATTGCTCGAAACCGGCGCGCATTTCGGCCACCAGACGCACCGCTGGAATCCGAAGATGAAGCCCTATATCTTTGGCGAGCGCAATGGGGTTCACATCCTCGACCTCTCGCAAACGGTGCCGCTATTCGCGCGCGCGCTTGAGTTTGTGGCCGCTTCGACCGCCAGCGGCGGCAAGGTGTTGTTCGTCGGCACCAAGCGCCAGGCGCAGGAAGCCGTGGCGGAGGCCGCGCGCCGTTCGGGTCAGCATTTCGTCAATCATCGCTGGCTGGGCGGGATGCTCACCAATTGGAAGACGATTTCGGGTTCGATTAAGCGTTTGAAAACGCTTGAGGAGCAGCTTTCGGGCGACACGACCGGCTTGACCAAGAAGGAAGTGCTGCAATTGACGCGCGAGCGCGACAAGCTGGAGCTCAGCCTGGGTGGTATTCGCGACATGGGCGGCATTCCCGATGTCATGTTCGTGATTGACGCGAACAAGGAAGAGTTGGCGATCAAGGAAGCCAACACGCTGGGCATTCCGGTGGTCGCGATTCTCGATTCGAACGTCTCGCCCGATGGGATTGCGTTCCCCGTGCCGGCCAATGATGATGCGAGCCGCGCGATCCGCCTGTATTGCGAGGCGATTGCGGTTGCGGCAACGCGCGGTGGCCAAGACCGTCAGGCGAGCCTGGGCAATGATATTGGCGCGATGGACGAGCCGATTGCCGAGGAAGCGCTGAGCGTTGCGACGCCGACTGCGGACGATGTCGCGCTCGATCTGCCTGCTGCGAGCGATCAAGCGCTCGACGCTTAACCGCGTCGCGGAACTGAAATATGGACGGGGTAGGGCAAAGCCCTGCCCTGTCCAAAACCCTATCTGATCCACAAGAGGAACCAAATCATGGCCGAGATCACAGCCGCCGCCGTCAAGGATCTGCGTGAAAAGAGCGGCGCAGGCATGATGGACTGCAAGAAGGCGCTTACCGAGGCAAATGGCGATCTGGACGCGGCGATGGACTGGTTGCGCACCAAGGGGCTGGCGGCGGCCGCCAAGAAGTCGAGCCGGACCGCTGCTGAAGGTCTGGTCGGTGTCGAGGTGTCGGGCACGCGAGGTGCCGCGATCGAGGTCAATTCCGAAACCGATTTCGTGGCGAAAAACGATCAGTTTCAGTCCTTTGTCCGCGACGTTACCACGGTGGTTCTAGAGCGCGGCGATGCGCTTGAGGTGATCAAGGCCGCTCCGCTCGATGGCAAGACGGTTGAGGAAGTGCTGACGAACAATATCGCCACGATCGGCGAGAATCAGGCGATCCGCCGTGCGCGGCGGCTGGAAGTGTCGGCGGGGGCAATTGTGCCTTATGTCCATAACCAGCAGGCGCCGGGCCTCGGCAAGATTGGCGTGCTTGTCGCGCTGGAGAGCGAAGCCGATACAGAGGCGCTGAATGCGCTGGGCAAGCAGATTGCGATGCATATCGCGGCGGCCTTTCCGCTGGCGCTGGACGAAACCGGGCTTGACCAGGACGTGATCGAGCGCGAGCGCGCGATCGCCACCGAAAAGGCGGCTGAAAGCGGCAAGCCCGCTGACATCATCGCCAAGATGGTCGATGGCGCGATCAAGAAGTTTGCCAAGGAAAATGCACTGCTCAGCCAATTGTTCGTGATGGACGGCAAAACGCCGATCAGCGACGTCGTGGCGCAAGCGGCAAAGGCGGCCGGCAAGCCGATCGTGCTGAAGGACTATGTCCGCTTTCAGCTCGGCGAAGGGATTGAGAAGGAGGCCAGCGACTTCGCCGCTGAGGTCGCTGCTGCCTCAGGCGTGCCGCAGCCAACCGCTTAAACGCTGCAACCGCGGCCGATTTGGGGTGAGAAAAGGGAAGGGGCGATCTATCCGCCCTTTCCTTCACGCGCATCGCCGCATAAGGTCCGCGCATTTTCCTGCTCAAGCGCTACGTTGGATCCATGACCCTTCCCCATTTCAAGCGCGTCCTCCTCAAACTGTCTGGCGAAGTCCTGATGGGATCGGGGCAATTTGGCATTGACCCTGGCACGGTCGATCGTGTCGCGGGCGAAGTGGCGGCCGCCAAAAATGCCGGCCACGAGCTGTGCCTGGTGGTTGGCGGCGGCAACATCTTTCGCGGGATTGCGGGGGCGGCCAAGGGGTTTGACCGCACGAGCGCCGACTATATGGGAATGCTCGCGACCGTCATGAATGCGATCGCGGTGCAGAACGCGCTCGAAAAAATCGGCGTAGAGACCCGCGTGCAATCGGCGATCCCGATGGCCAGCGTGTGCGAGCCCTATATTCGCCGCCGTGCGATCCGGCATATGGAGAAAGGGCGGATCGTGATCTTCGCGGCCGGCACCGGCAATCCCTTTTTCACCACCGATACGGCGGCTGCCCTGCGCGCCGCCGAGATGGGGTGCGACGCGTTGTTCAAGGGGACCAGCGTCGACGGCGTTTATGATGCCGATCCAAAAAAGGTGGCGAGTGCTACGCGTTATGACGCGCTCAGCTTCGACCGGGTTTTGGCCGACAATCTGAAAGTGATGGATGCCGCCGCCGTCGCTTTGTGCCGCGAAAACAATATCCCGATCGTCGTCTTCAACATTCGCGAGGAGGGCAATCTGGCCTCGGTCCTGCGTGGTGAGGGAAGCTCGACGATCGTTCACAATCAAATGGAGAAGTGACCATGGCTGCCTATGACAAGGCCGATCTGGAACGCCGGATGCACGGCGCGGTCGAAGCGCTGAGGGGCGATCTGGGCGGTTTGCGCACGGGCCGCGCGATGGTGTCGCTGCTCGATCCGGTGACGGTTGAGGTTTATGGCGCGCATATGCCGCTCAACCAGGTGGCAACCGTGTCGGCACCCGAATCGCGGCTGTTGTCGGTGCAAGTGTGGGACAAGTCGAACGTTGGCCCGGCGGACAAGGCGATCCGCTCGGCGGGGCTGGGGCTGAATCCGATTGTCGACGGTCAGACGCTGCGCATCCCCATCCCCGACCTGACCGAGGAGCGGCGCAAGGAGCTCGCCAAGCTTGCCGGACAATATGCCGAGAAAGCACGAGTTGCGGTCCGCAATGTGCGCCGTGACGGTATGGAAAGCCTGAAGACCGACGAGAAAAAGGGCGTCTACAGCGAGGACGAGCGCAAGCGTCACGAGACCGAGGTGCAAAAGCTGACCGACAGCACGATCGCCGAAATTGATGCGGCAGCCAGCGCCAAGGAAAAGGAAATCCTGGGCAAGTGAGCACTGCCCCGGCCCACGCGCCCGGTGGGACCGCACCGGGTTCGGCCAGCGGGAGCGCGGCACTCCCTCGCCATGTTGCGATCATCATGGATGGGAATGGTCGCTGGGCCAAACAGCGCTTCCTGCCCCGTATCGCGGGCCACCGCGCCGGGGTGGAGACGGTTCGGCGTATCACCCGCCATGCGCGCACTTTGGGGATTGAGGCACTCACGCTCTATGCCTTTTCGTCCGAGAATTGGCGGCGGCCGGCGGAGGAGGTGAGTGACCTTATGGGGTTGCTGAAACACTTTATCCGCGCCGATTTGAACGAACTGGTGCGCGACAATGTGCGGCTGCGCGTCATCGGCGATTACCGGCGCTTTTCTGCCGATGTCGTCGCGCTCGTCGACGATGCGATCGCGCAAACGGGGGCGAATACGGGACCGTTGCTGGTCATCGCGCTCAATTACGGGGCGCAGGCCGAGCTGGTATCGGCGGCGCGCACGCTGGCGGCGCGGGCGGCATCGGGCGAGATTGCAGCGAACGCGATAACTGCGGACGATATTGAGGGGGTGCTTGAAACCCGCGATTTGCCGCCGCTTGATCTGTTGGTCCGCACTTCGGGCGAATATCGCCTGTCCAATTTCCTGCTCTGGCAAGCGGCTTACGCCGAATTGGTGTTTGTCGACACGTTGTGGCCTGATTTCGATGAAGCCGCATTTGCGGCGGCGGTCGCCAAATTTGGTGAACGGCACCGGCGCTTTGGCGGGCTGTGACCACCTCGGCTGAGGTCAACCGCACCGAGCTTGTCACCCGCATCGTCGCCGGGGCGGCGATGATTGCAGTGGCGCTGGCGGCATTGTGGCTGGGGGGCGTGGCGTTCTGGATATTGTGCTGCGTCGTTGCGCTGGGCGTGCTGCGCGAATGGGGGATGCTGGTGGGCATGGTAGAGGGTGAGCGGCGGTTGATGCTGTTTGCCCTGTCGGTGCCGCTTGCCATCATGTCGCCCTGGGCAGCGGGGCCGGATTTCTTTGCGCTGGGTCTGGTCGCGGCGGCGAGTTTTTTCGTGGTCATCATCTGGCGCAAGCCCGAGCGCGCTGCGGGGGTGCTTTATGCCGGGTTGCCCGTGCTCGCGCTGCTCCTGATTCGCGATCAACCGCGCGGGCTGTTGTTCGCTTTTTGGACATTTGCGCTGGTGTGGGCGTGCGATATTGGCGCGTTCTTTGCCGGGCGCTGGCTTGGCGGACCACGGTTGGCGCCGGACATCAGCCCGAACAAGACCTGGGCAGGGCTGGCGGGCGGGATCATCGCCGCAAGCGCGCTGGCCGCGGTGCTTCATGTGACAATGGGCTTGCCGTGGCGGCTGGCGCTTGCGACACCGGCGCTGGCGATCGCATCGCAGGGAGGGGATTTGTTCGAAAGCTGGCTTAAGCGGCGGGCGGGCGTTAAGGATAGCGGATCGATCCTGCCGGGGCATGGCGGCTTGCTGGACCGGCTTGACGGGCTGGTGCCGGTTGCACCGCTGGCTGCGATTCTGGTGATGCTGCCGCAACTTCGGGGAATGATGACATGAAAACGGTGACGATCCTGGGCGCAACCGGATCGATCGGGGGGTCAACGCTTGATCTGATCGAGCGCGAACCGGAGAAATTCGATGTGCTGGCGCTGACCGCCAATTGCGATGTCGCAAAGCTCGCAGCGGCGGCCATTCGTACCAATGCCAAGCGCGCCGTCGTCGCCGATGCGGCTTGCTATGCCGATCTGAAGACAGCGCTGGCGGGCACCGGGATCGAGGCCGCCGCTGGCGCAGATGCTGTGTGCGAAACCGCGGCGATGGGTGCGGACTGGACGATGGCGGCGATCGTCGGCTGTGCAGGGCTCAAGCCGGTGATGGCGGCGATCGAACAGGGCAAGACGGTCGTGCTCGCCAACAAGGAACCGCTGGTGTCGGCGGGCGATGTCATTGTGGCGGCGGCCGAGCGGACAGGCGCCACTCTGCTCCCCGCCGATTCTGAGCATAATGCGATTTACCAGTGTTTCGACTTCGACCGGCCAGAGGGCGTGCGCCGGATCATCCTGACCGCAAGCGGCGGACCGTTTCGCACCAAAAGCCGCGAGGAAATGCGCGGTATGACCGTGGCGCAGGCGGTTGCCCATCCCAATTGGTCAATGGGGGCCAAAATCTCGGTCGATTCGGCGACGCTGATGAACAAGGGGCTGGAGCTGATCGAGGCGGCGCGGTTGTTCCCGGTCGCGAACGATCAGATCGAAATCATCTGCCACCCGCAATCGATCATCCATTCGATGGTCGAATATGTCGATGGCTCGATCCTGGCGCAATTGGGGCCGAGCGATATGCGGGTTCCCATCGCCCATTGCCTTGCCTGGCCATGCCGGATGGTAACGCCGATGGCGCCGCTCGATCTGGTCGCGATCGGACGGCTCGATTTCGAAGCGCCGGATGCGGAGCGTTTCCCCGCGCTGCGGCTGGCGCGCGAAGCGCTGGATGCGGGCGGCGCGCGCCCGGCGATTCTGAACGCCGCCAATGAAGTGGCGGTCGCCGCTTTTTTAGCGGGCGAGATTGGCTTTCTTGAAATTGCCGCAATCGTTGAGGATACGTTAGCGCGTTACGACCCGGCGGCGCCCGAGGCGCTCGACGCGGTGCTCGCGATTGACGCCGATGCCCGGCGGATCGCGGGAGAACGTGTGAAGGATTGCGTAGTTTGATCCAGTCCCCTGGTCTGTTGCAAACCGTGCTGGCGTTTGTGCTGGTGATCGGCCCGCTGGTGTTTCTGCACGAGCTTGGTCATTACCTCGCCGGTCGCGTGTTCGGCGTGAAGGCCGAGGAGTTTTCGATCGGCTTTGGGCGCGAGCTGTTCGGTGTGACTGACCGGCGGGGCACGCGCTGGAAATTCAGCCTGTTGCCGCTCGGCGGGTTTGTGAAATTTGCCGGCGACATGGATCCGTCGAGCCGCAGCGATCCCGACTGGCTCCCCCCCCCCCCCCCCCCC
>DHHS01000149.1:8545-9337 GCA_002403415.1 Sphingomonas sp. UBA4766
CCGCAGCGATCCCGACTGGCTCGCGCTCCCGGCCGAAGAACGGGCGCGAACCTTTCAGGCCAAGCCACTGTGGCAACGCGCGATTATCGTGGCGGCGGGGCCGGTGACCAACTTTGCGATCGCGCTTGGCATTTTGACGGCATTTGTGCTCGCGGTTGGCGAACTCAAGACATCAGCCGTGATCGGGCGGGTCGAAACGGGCAGTCCTGCGCAGGTCGCCGGGCTGGCGCGGGGCGACCGGATTACTGCGCTTGGCGAGCGCCCCGTTGCGAGCTTTCAGGATATGCTGCGCTATGTGCAGATCCGCCCCGGCGAGCGCGTGACGATCGCGTTTGAGCGGGACGGGCGCGCGCAGCGGGTGGACGCGACCATCGCGACCAAGATCGACGTCGATCGGTTCGGCAACCAGGTGAAGCTGGGGCGTTTGGGCATTGCGATGGACGCAAGCGCCGCGCGGTTCGAGCCGGTCAGCCCACTCGCCGCACCCGTGGTCGCGCTATCGAAGATTGGCGACATTCTGGGCATGATGGGCGAGGTGATCGGCCAGATTTTTGTCGGCAAACGTCCGGTAAGCGAACTTGGCGGGCCGCTGCAGATCGCCAAAGTATCGGGTGAACAATTTTCGCTAGGGCTGTCGTCGTTCGTCTTTTTCATTGCGCTGGTGTCGCTCAATCTGGCGGTGATTAACTTGTTGCCGGTGCCGGTGCTCGATGGCGGCCATTTGATGTTCTATGCGATCGAGGCGGTGCTGCGCCGCCCGGTGAGCCCGCAAGTGATGGAATGGGCGTTTCG
>DHHS01000149.1:9627-9776 GCA_002403415.1 Sphingomonas sp. UBA4766
AAGTGATGGAATGGGCGTTTCGTGGCGGGCTGGCCGCGGTGCTCGGGCTGATGTTGATGGTGACGTTCAACGATCTGGGCACATTTGGCTTGTGGACCCGGCTTGCCGGGTTGATCGGGTGACGCGCTTGGGGCAGGGCAGGGTTGGGG
>DHHS01000149.1:10080-14414 GCA_002403415.1 Sphingomonas sp. UBA4766
GGGGCAGGGCAGGGTTGGGGCGAGCGGCTATGATGCGCCGAAAATCTATCGTTTCTGGGGAGTGGCGGTGAAAGCAACCGGAGTAAAGAAGTCGAACCTCCATGCGGCATCATGGCTGATGGCGAGTTCGATTCTGGCGGGCCTGCCAACGGCAGCGTTTGCGCAGACCGGGGCCGACGCGTCGCCGTCGGCCGCGAATCCTGCGCCTGCGCAGCCAACTCCCGCGGTTGCGCGCACCATTCGCACCCTGCGCGTGGAAGGGTCGCAGCGGATCGAACCCGATACGGTGCTGTCCTACACCAAATTACGTGCGGGTGCTGTGTTCAGCAACGAAACACTCGATCAGGCGATCAAGGATCTGCTGGCAAGCGAATTGTTTGCCGATGTGACGATTGATGGTGCCGTGTCGGGCGATATTGTGGTGCGCGTCCGCGAGAACCCGATCATCAACCGCGTGCTGCTGGAAGGTAATAAGCGGTTGAAGGCCGACAAGATTACCAAGGAAATCAAGCTCGCCCCGCGACAAATATTTACCCGCAGCGCCGTGCGTCAGGATGTCGCGCGGATCATCGAACTCTATCGGCGTCAGGGGCGGTTTGCCGCCTCGGTCGCGCCGAAGATGGTGTCGCTCGACCAGAACCGGGTCGATATCATTTTTGAGATCAGCGAGGGACCGAAATCCAAAGTCCGTCAGATCAACATCATCGGCAACGAAGTCTTTTCTGACGCCAAGGTGCGCGGGCAAATGGCAACCAAGCAAACAAGCTTGCTGACCATCCTCAGCTCCAACACAAGTTACGATCAGGACCGTTTGGCCTATGATCAACAAAAATTGCGTCAGTTTTATTTAACGGAAGGGTATGCGGACTTCAAAGTGACGTCTGCGGTTGCTGAGTTAACACCAGACAAGCGTGATTTTATTATCACCTACGTGGTCGAAGAAGGGAAACGCTACAAATTTGGCGCCATCACCGTCGATAGCGAGATTCGGGACTTTGACAACAAGAAGCTGGCGGCTTCATTGGTCGCCAAGCAGGGTGAATGGTATAACGCGAAGAAAATCGAAGATTCGGTTGATGCTATCAATCAGACTGCGGGCCTTTTCGGCTATGCGTTTGTTGAAGTGAATCCCGAATTTGATCGTGATCCAGAAAAGCTTGAGCTCGCGATTAACTTTCGTATCGCGCAGGCGCAGCGCACCTATGTTGAACGCATCGACATCAATGGCAATACGTTGACCAAAGACAAGGTGATCCGGCGCGAAATCCGCTTGTCGGAAGGCGATGCATTCAACACGTTCCTGGTCAAACGGTCGCAGGATCGCATCAACTCGCTTGGCTTTTTCCAAGACAAGCTTGAAATCCAGCAAAAGCCCGGATCGGCGCCTGACCGCGTGGTGCTTGAAACCAATGTCGAGGAAAAGGCGACGGGCGAACTCAACCTGTCGCTGGGCTTTTCCAGCCTTGAGCGTTTTATCGTGCAGGCATCGGTTCGGCAGCGCAATTTCAGAGGCTTAGGTCAGGAACTTCGTGCCAGTGCCCAATATTCGACCTTCTCGCGCCAGGTCGAGCTTGGCTTTACGGAGCCCTATCTATTCGGCAAGAATATCGGGCTTGGGGCGGATATTTTCAGGCGCGATTTGAATGCGTTCAATTTCATCGGCAATTCTCGTCAAACAACCTATAATCAGGTCTCGACCGGCTTTCAGGTTCGCTCAAGTATTCCGTTAACAGAATATTGGGCATTGTCGGCTCGTTACGGCCTGACGTTCGATGAGGTCAGCCTTGATCCAAATCAATTTTTTACGAATGGAGTTTGCGATCCGCTCCGCGCGGGACGGTTCTTGTGCGATCAAATTGGTAACCGCTTGACCTCGGCGATCGGGGTTTCGCTGCTTTATGACAGTCTCAACAGCCGGATCCGTCCCACCGCAGGCCAGCGGGCGGCAGTTAACATTGACCTTGCGGGGCTGGGCGGCAATGTCCGCTATATTCGTACCCGGTTCGAGGCGAAAAAGTTCTGGAACGTGGGCAGCGGCTTTGTGTTTTCCGCCGGGATCGAAGGCGGTCATATCCAGCCGCTTGAACCCATCCGTGGGCCGGGCATCGACGCGGTGCGCATCAACGATCGCTTCTATCTGGGCGAGCCGCAGTTCCGCGGCTTTGACATTCGCGGCGTCGGCCCGCGCGTCCAGCGGCTATTCTATCAGACGGATGCCAATGGCGTGCAGACGTTGATTACCGACCGTAACCAGTTTTCGGACGATGCGCTGGGCGGGCGGACCTATTATCTTGGACGGCTTGAGCTTGAGTTGCCGCTCGGGTCCGGCGCGCGCGAGCTGGGGCTGAGGCCGTCAATCTATCTCGATTTTGGCGCGCTGTTCGGTGTGCTTCGGCCATTGCCGACGGCGACATTCCCGACATCGGTGGACCCGGCGACGGGGGCGGTCACGGTGTTGCCGCTGGTGCAACCAATTCTTGATTCAGCTGGACGGCAATTGTTCACTGTCCCGTTCGATGATCCCCAAAATCCGGGTCAGACGACGACGTGCGACATCGGCTTTACGGCGACGCCGGGCGGTACCTGCGTCGGCACGTCGGTGAATATTGCTGCGGTAAACACGGTGCAGCCGTTTCTGGAGCGGTTCGTCGGCAATTCGGCCAGCCCCCGGTTGTCGGTGGGTATTGGTGTGAACTGGAATTCGCCGTTCGGCCCACTCCGTATCGACCTTGCGCACGCGCTGCTCAGCCAGTTCGGCGAAGACACCAAGCTCATCACTTTCAACGTAGGGACCCAATTCTGATGAAGACCAAGTTTTTCAAGGCGGCCGTTGCAACGACGCTTGCTGCGGCCGCGATGGCGGTGACCCCCAGCGTTGCCTTTGCCCAGGCAACGCTCGTGGTCGATGTCGATCAAATTTATAAGGACAGCGTCGCCGCCAAGAGCGGTAACGCGCAGATCGACGCCAAATATGGCACCCGCATCAATACGGTGCGGACCAGTTTCGATACCGCACTGAAAGGGTGGAACGACCAGGTTGCGATTGCCAAGCCGCTCATCAAGCCGAACACGCCGTTGCCGCCTGCCACTGAAAAGGCGTTGAGCGATGCCCGGCAAGCGCTGCAAGAGGCGCAGGCACAAGTCGAGGAACTTCAGCGCGAATTGAATGCGGTGTCGCAATATGTGCAACAGCAGATTGTCGAAAAGCTGATCCCGATCACCGAGAAAATCCGTAAGGATCGTAAAGGGGATGTCGTGATCCCGCGCAATTCGTTGCTCGCGTTTGATCCGGCAAACGATATTACGGCGCTGGCGCTGCAACAACTGAACGCGACGATGACCGTGGTTCAAATTACGCTGCCGCAGCAGAGCCAGCCCGCTGGCACTGCGGCCCCCGCGGGTACTGCGCCTGCGACCACTCCGGCCAAGCCGCAACCGCAGAGCCGGTAAGCCTGTGAGCGACGCCGCCGCCACCAGCCCCTACGCGCTCGATATCGGGCGCGTCATGGCGGCGTTGCCGCATCGTTACCCGATGTTATTGATCGACCGCGTTGAGGCGTTGCACCTCGACCGGTCGATTACCGCGATCAAGGCGGTGACGATCAATGAAGGGTTTTTTCAGGGCCATTTCCCCGGTCGCCCGATCATGCCCGGCGTGTTGATCGTCGAGGCAATGGCGCAGGCGGCGGGCGTGCTCGCGGTTGAATCGCTCGGGCTCGCGGGGTCGGGCAAGCTCGTCTATTTCATGGCGATTGACGGCGCGAAGTTCCGCAAGCCGGTCGAGCCTGGCGTGCTCCTCACGCTTGAAGTCGAGTTCGTCCAGAAGCGGTCGAGCGTGTGCAAATTTTCGGGCCGCGCGCTGATTAACGGCGCGCTGGCGGCAGAGGCAAGTTTCACCGCGATGATCGCGGACCCGCCGTCCGCCTGATCGTCGCTTCGGGTCTGTGATCGTTGAGCCGGTGTCGGTTCCCCGTAAGTGGAACAGACCCTTATCGAAACGGTGGCTCGTTGAACGCGCGCAATTTGCGGCTGTGCAATTTTGCGCCCTCACGCCGCAATTCCTCACACGCCTCGATTCCGATCTTCATATGTTCAGCGATCGCGCGTTCGTAAAAGCGATTGGCCTGGCCTGGTAACTTCAACTCGCCGTGAAGCGGCTTGTCCGACACGCACAATAACGTGCCATACGGGACGCGGAAGCGATATCCTTGAGCGGCGATCGTTGCGGATTCCATGTCGATTCCGACCGCGCGGCTCTGCGAAAAACGCAGCGCTGATTTGGAATAGCTCAGCTCCCAATTGCGGTCGTCGGTGGTCACGATGGTCCCGGTGCG
>DHHS01000149.1:14793-25888 GCA_002403415.1 Sphingomonas sp. UBA4766
TCGGCAATCGCGGGCACCGGAATTTCGGGGGGCAGCACCTCGTCGAGCACATGGTCGTCGCGCAGATAGGCATGGGCCAACACATAATCGCCGATCCGCTGGCTCGGTCGCAAGCCGCCGCAATGGCCGATCATCAGCCACGCCTCCGGTCGTACGACCGCGAGGTGATCGGTGATGGTCTTGGCATTGGAAGGGCCAACGCCGATGTTAACCAATGTGATGCCGGTGCGGTCGGGCGCGATCAGGTGATAGGCCGGCATCTGGTGCCGCCGCCACGCGCTGTCGGTGACGAGTTTTTCGGGATCGTCGCCCGCTTCGATCACAATGCCGCCTGCGCCCGACACCGCCGTATAGCGCGATTCGGGACCAAGCTGTTCGCATGCCCAGCGGACGAATTCATCGACATAGCGGTGGTAATTGGTGAACAGCACATAACGCTGCACATGTTCCGGCGGTGTGCCGGTATAGTGCCGCAACCGCGCCAGGCTGAAATCGGTGCGCAGCCCATCGAACAGCGCGAGCGGTCGCACATCGCCCGGCGTGCCGGACTGGCCATCGGCAATCTCGTCGCCGATATGCGCCAGCTCGGTCGCCGGGAAATGCCGCGCGAGATCCAGCGCCGACACCTGATCGAGCTGGAGCGCGTGGCCCGGATCGAGCACATAGGGAAAGGGAATTTCCTGCCGCCCAGCCACGACCGAGGCGGTGACGTCATAATCCTCCAGCAGCAACGTCAACTGCTCGGTCAGGTAATTGGCAAAGACGGCGGGCTTGGTCACGCTAATCGCATAGTCGCCGGGCGATACCAGCCGTCCGAACGATCGAATCGGCGCGGGGCGGCCCTCGCCCCCGCGATAGTGGAGCCGGATTTCGGGATAAGCGAACGACCCGTCGTGCCGCATCGCCGGATCGGGCAAGGTGCCGTCGGTGAGATAAGCGGTGAGCGCGGCCTGAAGCCGGGCGACGGAGGCGGAATAAAGCTGGTCGAGTTCGACCACGATCTGAGCGGCTGTCGTCATCGCATCGGGCTAGGCCAGCAATGCGACGCTGGCAAGACAGGCACGGTAGAGGGAGGGGACGCATGCGGGAAGGCGCGGGCGTCGCCGCGCGCTCCCCGTCTGCGGCTTAGCCTTAAAGCTGGTCGAGCATGTGCTCGGCGCTGCTGACCCGGAATTCGCCGGGCGCTTCGACGTTCAACTGCGTGACGACGCCGTTATCGACCACCATCGAAAAACGCTGGCCGCGCGTGCCGAGCCCAAATTTCGACCCATCCATGGTCAGCCCGACGGCGGTTGCAAACGCGCCATTGCCATCGGCAAGCATCGTCACCTTGCCATCGGCGGCATTGCTCTTGCTCCACGCGCCGAGCACGAACGCATCGTTGACGGCGGTGCAGACGATTTCATCGACCCCTTTTGCCTTCAGCGCGTCGGCATTGTCGATAAAACCGGGCAAATGCTTGGCGGAGCAGGTCGGCGTAAACGCGCCGGGGACGGAGAAGAGCGCGACTTTGCGGCCAGCGAAAAAGCTGGCGCTGTCAATCGCCTCTGGGCCTGAGTCGGTCGCTTTTACCAGCGCTACTCCGGGAAGCGTGTCGCCAATTTGAATGGTCATATCGGTCTCCGTCGGGTTGAGTTTGGCCGCCCTCTACCCCAGCGCGCCGCCGGTGAGAAGGTGCCGCGATCATCCCGAGCGGTTCATCCGTTCGCGCGCCGCCAACAGCGGGCGCGCAAGGCCCGGGATGGCCAGCACCGGCATGGCGAGCGACCACTTCAGCGACCCGCGCCATGGCTCGCCGTCGCGTAAACGCTTGAGCCCCGCGCGCACCTGCCCGCGCAGCACCATCGCTTCGCCCTGAACGACGGCAAGTTCGCGCGACACCTGTTCGCGCATCAGCCGAGCCGTGTCCGCTTCGGGGCGACCGGCCAGGTCGGCTTCGGCGCGGGTGTAGACGTCAATTACCGCGTGGAGCAGCCGTTCGGTTTCACGCGACATCGATTGCGCGCGCCTTCGATACCGCGCAAGCGGCGCTTCGACATACCCGCCACGCCACCCGCGCCCGAGAATGCGGACCCACAGATCGAAATCCTCCGCCGATCGAAGCTCGGCGCGAAATCCGCCCACCGCATCAATTGCCTCGCGGCGGATCATGCTTCCCCCATAGACATTGAACGTGCGGCGAAGCACCCGGTTGAGCGTTAGTGGCGCTTCCTGCGGCGCGTAGCGGGAAAAGCGATGGCCGTCGCGCGATGCCCCGAAATAGGTCGCATCGCATGTGACGAAGCCCAGTTCGGCATCGGCGTCTATCGCTGCAATCATCTGCGCGAGATAATCGTGCTCCCACAAATCATCGCCGTCGAGCAGCGCGAGTAGGGGCGCGCGCGCCACGGCAATCGCACGATTGCGCGCGGTCGGCAGCCCGCCATTGTCGGTGCTGATGAAACGGACGCGCGGATCCGCGAGATAGGGCTGTACCGCACCGGCGACGTCATCGGGTGCTCCGTCATCGATGATGATCGCTTCCCAGTCGCTGATGCTCTGCGTGATGATCGACTCAATCGTCTCCCCCACCAGATGGGCGAGCCCGAACGCTGGCACGATAATCGATACAAGAGGGGACGTGACGCGCATGTCGCGACGCATTAGACCATAAAGATGAAGGAATCCTGCTACCTCACCGGCCAATTCCTGCTTGCGATGCCGGGCATCGGCGATCCGCGGTTCGACCATGCGGTGATTGCGATGTGCATGCATGATGAATCCGGCGCGCTGGGGATCGGGCTGGGCGGTGAGATTGCCGGGCTCGGCTTTCACGATGTGCTCCGCCAATTGTCGATTGATCCGGAGGCCGCGCCCGATTGCGGCGTCTGCATTGGCGGTCCGGTTGAGCCGGGACGCGGCTTTGTGCTCCATTCGCGCGACTGGTCGGGCCAGAATACCGTCGATGTCGCGGGGCGCTGGGCGCTGTCCGGGATGGTCGATGTGCTGCGCGCCATTGCAGCGGGGCGGGGGCCGACACGGTGGCAAGTGGCGCTCGGCTATGCCGGTTGGGGCGCGGGTCAACTTGATGCGGAAATGACGCGGCATGGCTGGCTGAGCGTTGCTGGAGACTCGTCGCTGATCTTTGACGTCGCCGCCGAGTCGCGCTGGGCGGCGGGGATGGCGGCAGCCGGGGTTGATCCGCGCTTGCTGTCGAGTCAGGCGGGGCGCGCGTAAGCGCATGGTGCTTGCTGTCACGTCATATAAAGACATCTTTATATTTGATTTGCCGTCACCACCCGCGTAAGGGCGACGGAGCGGCGGCGCCAGCGGGCATCGCCCCCATGTTTGCAAGCGGGAGAATTTGCGTGGCCACCATTCTTGAGCGCACCGATTATGTTGTCGCCGACATCAACCTTGCCGATTTCGGGCGCAAGGAAATCAACATCGCCGAAACCGAAATGCCCGGCCTGATGGCGCTGCGCGAGGAATTTGGCGCGTCGCAACCGCTAAAGGGTGCGCGGATCACCGGTTCGCTCCACATGACGATCCAGACCGCGGTGCTTATTGAAACGCTGACCGCGCTGGGTGCGCAGGTGCGCTGGGCGACGTGCAACATCTTCTCGACGCAGGACCATGCCGCCGCCGCAATCGCCGCGTCGGGTGTGCCGGTGTTTGCGATCAAGGGGGAGAGCCTGGCCGAATACTGGGATTATGTCGGCTCAATCTTCGATTGGGGCGATGAAACCGCGAACATGATCCTCGACGATGGCGGCGACGCGACGATGTTCGCCCTGTGGGGCGCCAAGCTGGAAGCTGGCCATAGCTTCCCCGAGCCGGAGAATGAGGAAGAAGTCGAAATGCAGCGTTCGGTGAAGGAATTCATCGCGCGCAAGCCCGGCTACCTCACGCAAACCGTTAAGAACATCAAGGGTGTGTCGGAAGAAACGACCACCGGCGTCCACCGCCTCTATGCGATTGCGAAGAAGGGCGAGCTGCCCTTTCCCGCGATCAACGTGAATGACAGTGTCACCAAGTCGAAGTTCGACAATCTTTACGGTTGCAAGGAATCGCTGGTCGACGCGATCCGTCGTGGCACCGATGTCATGCTGGCGGGCAAGGTCGCAACCGTTGCCGGCTTTGGCGATGTCGGCAAAGGCTCGGCCCAGTCGCTCCGCAACGGCGGCGCGCGCGTGCTGGTAACTGAAATCGACCCGATTTGCGCGCTGCAAGCGGCAATGGAGGGATTCGAGGTGGTGACGATGGAGGAAGCGGTCAAGCGCTCCGACATTTTCGTGACCGCGACCGGCAACGCCGATGTCATCACCGCGGATCACATGGCCGCGATGAAGCCGATGTCGATCGTCTGCAATATCGGTCACTTCGACAGTGAAATCCAGATTTCGGCGCTGTCCAACTATAAGTGGACCGAAGTGAAACCGCAGGTCGATCTGGTCGAATTCCCCGACGGCAAGCAGATCATCATCCTGTCGAAGGGCCGTCTGGTCAATCTGGGCAACGCGACCGGGCACCCGTCGTTCGTAATGTCGGCAAGCTTCACCAACCAGACGCTTGCGCAGATCGAACTGTTCACCAAGGCCGATCAATACCAGAATGAAGTCTATGTTCTGCCCAAGCATCTGGACGAGAAGGTAGCCGCGCTTCACCTTGAAAAGCTGGGTGTGAAGATGACCAAGCTCAGTCAGAAACAGGCCGATTACATTGGCGTGCCGGTCGAAGGGCCGTTCAAGCCCGATCATTATCGCTATTGATTGAAGTCCGTGCGACCTGATGGTCGCGCGACGCTGACGGCGGCAGCGGCGGGGCAATCCGCTGCGGCCGCCGTTGCGCGTTTGGCGCGTGCCCCTTCTCAAGCGGGAATTTGCGCCACATACACGCTCGGTGCTTCCCTGCGGCATTGCCGCTGTTCTACAGCGGGTTGATGGACATGCTTCTCCCCGGCGCGGCGGCGCGATGATTGAACTATCGCCATTGGCCGCAACGCTGGGCGGCGCAGTGCTGGCGCTGTTTGTTGGCGGGGCGGTCTGGGCGCTTTACGGGGGACTCCGGCTGCGCGGGGAGGCAGCGGCCGCGCGCGCGCTGAGCGAGCGGCTGGGCGCGATGCTCGACGCATCGCCTACGCTGGCGGCGATTGTGCATAGCGATGGGCGCGTTGAAATGCCCGATCAACTTGCCGGCTGGTTAGGCGTTTCGGGGCCGGTGCGGTTCCTCGGCGATCTGCGCAGCGGCGATTCCGGGCTGAGCGAGGCCGACCTCGCCGCGCTGACTGACGACATTGCCGTGGTGCAGCGCGTTGCCAAACCGTTTGCGCGGGCGGTGCAACCGATCGGGGGCGCGCGCACGCTAATGGTTCAGGGACAGCGGGCGATGCGCGCGGTTGGCGTGCCGGGTGCGGTTATCCTGTGGGTGAGCGACGCGACCGAGCGCGAGGCCATTATCGCGCAGCTTCGCGGCGAGGCCGGGCAACTCCACGCCGCGTTCGACGCGCTGACCGGGCTGATCGAGGCCGCGCCGATGCCGATGTGGTATCGTAACCCCGATCTGCGACTGGGGATGGTCAATTCGGCTTATGTCGAGGCGGTCGAGGCGCGCGACGCCGATGATGTGATTGCCCGCGGGCTGGAACTGATCGAGGGAGTTGGCACTGATGGCCCGCTCACCACTGCGCTGTCCGCCCGCGATGCGGGGCGCGCGCAGTCGCAGGCGATCCCAGCCACGATCCGTGGCGCGCGCCGGATGCTCAACGTGTTCGATGTGCCCTTGCCCGGTGGTGGGGTGGCGGGGTTTGCCGTTGATATCGAGGATCTCGAGCGGGCCAGAGCGACCATCAAACGTTTTGGTGAAGCGCAGCGGGCGATGCTTGACCGGCTTTCGGCCGCGGTCGCGCAATTCGGCGCCGATCGTGCTCTGACGTTTTGCAACCAGCCCTTTCGTCGTCTGTTCGCGATGAGGCCCGAATGGCTTGCCGATCGGCCCGAGTTTGACCGAGTACTTGACCGGATGCGCGAGGCCGGGCGCTTGCCCGAAGCCCGCGATTTTCCGGGGTGGAAGGCGGAGCGGCGTGACTGGTTCATGGCAGCGGACGGTCAGATTGAGGAGCAATGGCATTTACCCGGCGGCGTCCATTTGCGAGTGGTGGCGCAACCGCTGCCCGATGGCGGACTGTTGCTGATTTTCGAGGATCGTACCGAGCAGGTGCAGCTGGCCAGCGCGCGCGACACGCTGCTGCGGGTGCGGACTGCGACGTTCGATTCTCTTGCCGAAGCGCTTGGCGTCTTTGCGGCAGACGGCCGGTTGCAGCTCTGGAACAGCAAGTTTCGCGCGACCTTTGGGTTTGAGGAGGAGTTCCTGGCGGGCCATCCGCGTGTCGATGCGCTGGCGCAGGCGGCAGGGGCCAGGCTCGCTGCGCCAGGCAAGGCCGTTCTGATGAGCGAGATGATCCGCTCGGCGACGCTCGACCGGCAACAGCGCGGCGGATCGCTTGCTTTTGCCGATGGGCGCGCGTTTGACTTTGCGGCTGTGCCGCTCCCCGATGGCAACGCCCTGTTCACGATGCTCGACGTGTCGGACAGCCGCCGGATCGAGGCGGCACTGCGTGATCGCAACGACGCGCTTGAGGCGGCGGACCGCGTGAAAACCGCCTTTGTCGCGAACATGAGCTATGAGCTGCGCACGCCGCTCACCTCAATCAGTGGCTTTGCCGAAATGCTGAAACAGGGCTATGGCGGTGCACTGTCGCCGGATGCGGTCGATTATGTTGCAGCAATCTTGAAATCGGTTGATCGGCTGACCGTGCTGGTCGACGATGTGCTTGACCTGACGCAAAGCGATGCCGGGTTGACGGTTGCGACGTCCGCCGATGTCGCGCTGGAGCCGGTGTTGCGCGCCGCCGCCGCCAAAGTTGCGGACGGGGTGAAGGCACAAGCGCTCGACTTTGCTGTCGAGATTGATGCGTCGCTTGGCAGTGTGCCGGGCGATGCCGCCCGGCTGATCCAAGTGGTTGAGAATATGCTGCGTCACGCATTGTCGGGCACCCCTGCGCGCGGGCGCGTGCTGCTGCACGGCGACGGGGACGCGCAAACCGCGCGGATCATTGTGTCCGACAATGGCCGCGGCATGACGAGCAAGGCAATTGCGCGCGCATTTGATCGCTTTGCTGAACCCGCCGCGACGCGGGGGGGAGAACGTGCACTGGGCCTTGGCCTGCCGATCGCCAAACAGTTTGTCGAGGGTCATGGCGGCACGATCGAATTAGTGTCCGAAAGGGGGCAGGGCACCGCGATTACCGTGCGCTTGCCGCGCCGTGTCGGCGGGGTACCGCGCTGATGTTGCTCGCTGATCCGACAGCATCCGCAGCATTTGGTGCGTTGCTGGCCGAGCGGGTGCAGCCCGGTGATGTGATTACACTGACCGGGCCGCTGGGCGCGGGCAAGACCAGCATCGCGCGCGGGCTGCTCGGCGCACTTGGTCTGGTGGGGGAGGCGCCGAGCCCAAGCTATGCGATTGTGCAACCCTATGCCCCGCCCGAACTGCGGTTGCCGGTGCTCCATGTCGATCTTTACCGCATCACCGACCCGGCTGAGCTTGACGAGCTGGGGCTGGACGACGCGGCGGATGATGCGGTGCTCATCGTGGAGTGGCCCGAGCGGGCGGGGTGGGACCATTGGCCGCACGCGCTCTCGCTCGAAATTGCGATTGTCGGCGATGCCCGCCGCTTGACAGCGCGGGTGCCAAAGGCTTGGGAAGCGCGATGGCCGATCCCCTGATGCTGCCCACGCACATTCACGCTTTCCTCGATAGCCATGGCTGGGCCGATGCGGAAATTGCGCCGGTTGCGGGCGATGCGTCGTTCCGGCGCTACTTCCGAGTGCGGGCGGGCGGGCGCAGTGCGATCCTCATGGACGCGCCCCCGCCCGAGGAGACGGCACCGTTTGTCGCACTGGCCGGATGGCTGGGCGCGCACGGGTTTGCCGCCCCGCAGGTTCAGGCAGAGGACCGGGCGAAGGGCCTGATCCTGATCGACGACCTCGGCGACGATCGGATGCGCGAAGCTGTTGATGCCGATCCGCGCCGCGCGCCCGCGCTCTATCGTGCCGCTGTCGACACGCTGATCGCGTTGCACCGGCAGGCACCGCCACCGGGTGCTGCTTATGACGCGGCCGCGTTGCTCGATCGCGCGCTGCTGCTCGTCGATTGGTATTGTCCGGCGGTCGGGATTACGCCCGACCGGGCCGGGTATGAAGCAGCGTGGGCGGCGGTATTGCCGCTCGCGGAACCGGTGCGACCTGTGCTGGCGCTGCGCGATTATCATGCCGAGAATCTGATGATTCTGGCGGATGGGCAAATTGGGCTGCTCGACTTTCAGGACGCGATGCTGGGCCATCCCGCTTATGATTTGGTGTCGTTGCTCCAGGATGCGCGCCGCGACGTGGAGCCTGAAATCGCGGCGGCGATGCTTGACCATTATTGTGCCGCCACCGATATGGGGGCGGATTTTATTGCCGCCTATCACGTGCTGGGCGCGCAGCGGAACGCGCGGATCATCGGCGTATTCACCCGGCTGTGGCAGCGCGATGGCAAGGATCGTTATCCGTCGCTGTGCCCGCGTGTCTGGCGCTATCTGGAGCAGGATCTGGTGCATCCTGCCCTCGCACCGGTCAGGGCCTGGTTCGATGCCGTCATCCCGCCAAGCCTGCGCGGCGACCCGATGCGCTTGCGTCCCGCATGACCGCGCGCAAAACGCTGGCGCTGCGGCCCAATCCGTCGGTCTCTGTACCCCGCACCGCGATGGTGATGGCGGCCGGGCTTGGCAAGCGGATGCGCCCGCTGACCGCCACCCGCCCCAAGCCGCTGGTCGAAGTGGCGGGCAAGGCGCTGATCGATCATGTGTTTGACCGGTTGTGTGCCGCCGGGGTCAAGCGCGCGGTCGTCAATGTCCATTACCTGGCCGACGCGCTGGAGGCGCATCTGGCCCGGCGCCGCTGCGGCATCGATATTGCAATTTCGGACGAGCGCGCGCAGTTGATGGAGACGGGCGGCGGGCTGGTTCAGGCGCGCGCGCTGATTGGGGACGAACCGTTCCTGACCGTCAACAGCGATAATTTGTGGGTCGACGGCCCGGTTGATGCGATTCGTCAGCTGGCAGCGGCGTGGGACGCGGACGTAATGGATGCGCTGTTGCTGATGGTGCCGCTCGCGCGCGCGCATTGCCATGGTGGCTTGGGCGATTTCCACCTTGACCCGGCGGGCCGTATTACCGGACGACGCAAGCCGGGGCGGCCCGCGCCGTTCGTGTGGACCGGCGTGCAAATCCTGTCGCCGAGCTTGATCGTGGACTGGCCGCAGGGGCCGTTTTCGACCAATATCTTCTGGGACCGCGCGATTGCGGCGGGCCGCGCCTATGGGATTGTCCATAACGGCTTGTGGTTTGACGTCGGCACTCCGGCAGCGATTGCGCGGACCGAAGCGATCCTTGCCGATGGCTGACCGCAGCGGCGCCCCGTGGTGAGGGCGCGGGGCGGGCCAGCGCTGTTCACGATCCCCGCGCACCGGGCCTTTGCCGATGCGCTGGCCGCCGGACTGATCCGGCGCACCGGTGGCGACATGATGGCGCTCGCGCGCGCGCTGATCCTGCTGCCCAATCAACGCGCGATTCGGGCGTTGACCGACGCCTTTGTAAGGGCAAGCGGCGCCGGATTGCTGCTCCCGCGGATGGTCGCGATTGGCGACGCGGACCCCGACGAGCGGATTGGTGCTGCAATCGACCCCGCCGATGACCCTGAACCGACCCCGCCCGCGATTGCGCCGCTGGCCCGGCGGATGATCCTTGCGCGGTTGGTGGGTGAAGCACGGGCGCGCAGTGGCGACCCGGTTGATGCCGCCGAGGCGCTGCGGCTGGCCGGCAGCATTGCGACCACGCTTGATCAATTGTTGGTCGAGGAGGTGGCACCCGACGCGCTCGGCGCGCTCGATATCGCAGTAGAGCTTCAGGGCCATTGGCAGCGTGCGCTCGCACTGTTTGACGATGTCATGCGCCGCTGGCCCGGCGAACTGGCCCGGCGCGGTGAGATTGACCTGGCCGATCGCCGAGCGCGCTTGCTGGGCAAGCTGGCCGCGCGCTGGCGGGCGCAGCCGCCCACAGGGCTGATCTGCGCGGCGGGCATTTCATCGGCGGCACCAGCGCTCACCCGCCTGCTCCGGGTGGTTGCTGAGCTTCCGCGGGGGCTGGTGGTGTTCCCCGATCTGGCGCTGTCGATGCCGGAAGAGGAGTGGCTGGCGCTCGGGCCCCATCCCGAGGCGGTGTTGGGCGATCGGCGAGTGCCGCGCCCGATTGAAACGCACCCTCAATATCAGCTCAAGCTGCTGCTGGAGCGCATGGGCTATAACCGGGCCGAAATTGCCGTGTGGCGCGATGGCGGGGGTCATGATGCGACTGCGGTGCGCGGCCGCGCGATTGCGCAGGCATTCGCCCCGGCGGCTTTCACCGGCAAATGGACCTCGCTTTCGGCGGAGGCGCGCCGTTTGTCGGATGTGCGGGTCGTCGAACTGGCGACGCCGGCAGAGGAAGCGCAGGCGATCGCGCTCGCCATGCGCGAAATTGTGGAGACGCCAGGGCGCACGGGCGCACTCGTCACGCCCGATCGCGGGCTTGCCCGCCGGGTGGCAGCGCATCTGGCGCGGTGGGGGATTGCCGTCGACGACAGCGCGGGCACCCCGCTCGCGCTGACACCGCCGGGGACGGCGTTGCTCGCGCTGGCGGAAGCAGCTGCGCAGGACTTTGCGCCCTTGGCCTTGCTCGCATTGCTCAAACATCCGCTGGCAAACGGGGGGGATGAACGGCTCGCCTGGCTGGAGGGAGTGCGTGCGCTCGACCTGGCGCTGCGCGGCCCGCGCCCGGCGCCGGGGCTGGGCGGGATCGACCAACAGTTGCGCGAGGGGGACGACCGCTCCGCGCGGGTGCGCGCGGCTGCCGCGCCGTTTTGGACGCAGGCGCGCGCGCTGCTTGACCCCATCGCAAGCGGCTTTGCGGCGGGCGAGCAAGCGTTGCCCGTGTGGATCGCGTTGCTGCGCGATGGCGCCACGGCGCTGTGCGGGG
>DHHS01000151.1 GCA_002403415.1 Sphingomonas sp. UBA4766
CCTTCACCACCTCCACCCTGCAACAGGAAGCGGCGCGCAAGCTGGGCTTTTCCGCCGATCACACCATGCGAATCGCGCAAAGCCTGTATGAGGATGGCGCGATCACTTACATGCGCACCGACGGCGTGCAGATGGACAGCAGCGCGATTTCGGCCGCGCGTAAGGCGGTCGCCGATCGCTATGACGCAGGCTATGTCCCCGACAAGCCGCGTCATTACGCGTCGAAAGCGAAAAATGCGCAGGAAGCGCATGAAGCGATCCGCCCAACCGATTTCGGGAAGGATCGTGCAGGCGCTGGTGATCATGCGCGGCTCTATGACCTTATTTGGAAACGCGCGTTGGCGAGCCAGATGGCGTCGGCGCGGCTGGAGCGGACGACGGTTGAGCTGACCGATGGCTCCGGGCTGCATGCGCTGCGGGCGACGGGGCAGGTGGTGCTGTTCCCCGGCTATCTCGCGCTTTACGAAGAGGGCAGCGACGATAGCGCCGACGAAGAGGCGCGCCGCCTGCCGCGCCTGCGCGAGGGCGATGCACCCGCCAAGAAAAACGTGGTCGCGGAACAGCATTTCACCCAGCCGCCGCCGCGCTTTTCGGAAGCAAGCCTGGTCAAGCGGCTGGAGGAATTGGGCATTGGCCGCCCCTCCACCTATGCGTCGATCATCAAGACGCTGAAGGACAGGCTTTACGTCCGTGTCGAAAAGAACCGGTTCTTTGCGGAGGAAAGCGGGCGGTTGGTTACCGCGTTCCTTGAGCGGTTCTTCGAAAAATATGTCGGCTATGACTTTACCGCCGGGCTTGAGGAAGAGCTTGACGATGTGTCGGGCGGGCGGGCGCAGTGGCAGGCGGTGCTCGCCGCGTTCTGGCGCGATTTCAAACCGCGCACCAGCGAGGTCATGGCGTTTCAGCCGTCCGAAGTAACCGCCGCGCTCGACGAATTTCTGGGCGCCTATTTGTTCCCCGACACGGGTGATGGCAACGACCCGCGGCTCTGCCCCAATTGTGGGGCGGGGCGGCTCGCGCTGCGCGGTGGGCGGTTTGGCGCGTTTGTCGCCTGCTCCAACTATCCGACCTGCAAATTCACCCGCCGTTTCGCCCAAGGGGGTGGCGCGGAGGCCAGCGGCGATACCGGCCCGGAAGTGCTGGGAACCGATCCCGCCACCGAGATGGAGGTGTCAAAACGGTCAGGGCGTTTTGGGCCCTATGTCCAATTGGGTGAGGGCAAGGAAGCAAAGCGCGCCTCCATCCCCAGGGATTTGCCCGGCGACCTCGATCTGGACTGGGCGCTGAAACTGCTCAGCCTGCCGCGCACGATTGGCCCGCACCCCGAAACCGGCGCGCCGATTACCGCGTCGATCGGGCGATACGGCCCGTATCTGGCGCATGGTGGCAAATATGCGCGGCTGACCTCGACCGCCGAGGTGTTCGAGACGGGGATGAACGCTGCCGTCGTCAAGCTGGCAGAGGCAGCGGCAGGCGGCGGGCGGCCGCAGCGGGGGGCCCAAGCGCCGCTCAAGCTGCTCGGCCAGCACCCGCGTACCGAGGCAGAGATCAAGCTGATGGAGGGGCGCTATGGCGCCTATGTTACCGATGGCACCACCAATGCGACGCTGCCCAAGACGATCGACAAGGATGCGTTGACGCTGGAGGAAGCGGCGCAACTGATCGACGCGCGCGCCGCCGCCGTGCCGCCCAAGGGCAAGAAGAGGCCGGCTGCGAAGAAAAAGGCGGCCCCGACCAAGGCCGCCGCCAAGGCCCCGGCCAAGGCGAAGGCGAAGCCTAAAGCGAAGCCCAAGGCGAAACCCGCCGCCGCCGACTAGCGCTTAATTCTGAACCAGGCGCAGCAGCGTGCCGTCGGGATCAACCAGATAGGCGATGGTAAGCCCGCTCGGTTCGCGCCGTGGCGGGTGCAGCCGGGGAAAGCCGATCGACTTTTCGGCGATCCCGGCGGCCCGGCACGCGGCGTAAAGCCCGGCCAGATCATCGAGCCGGAGGCAGCAGCTGAACGAACTCGTCGCCGGATCAAGATCGGGATAGGGAAAGAATTCGAGCATCAGCGCACCGCGCGACACGATCATCCAGCCTGCATCGCGCCAATCCTCCTCAAAGCCGATCGCGCGATAAAATTCGGCCGTTGCCGCAAAGTCGCGCGCGGGCAGATTGGGGGTCGCGTGGTCGGCCATGTCAGCGACCGAGCCCGCGCTTCTTCATGCTCCGGCGCAAGCCGCCGGGCATCCAGCGCGCGGCAAACATCAGCCGCCTGGCGGTCCTGCCGACCGGTGTATGGAGCCGGTCGCCATGCACCGCGTCCCACGCCGCTTGCGCAACCTCCTGCACCGGCGTAATTTCTAGCCCGCCCTCGACCACGGTTTCGCGCACGGTGCGGTTCGACCCGGCCATGCCGGCTGCCAAGAGCGGGGTGTCGATGAAGCTTGGCATCAGCGTGCGCACCTTGATGCCGTCGGCCGCCCATTCGCCGTCCAGGCTTTCGGTGAGCGCGCGCACCCCGAATTTGGTAACGGCGTA
Source organism: Sphingomonas sp. UBA4766 (assembly GCA_002403415.1). GTDB lineage: Bacteria > Pseudomonadota > Alphaproteobacteria > Sphingomonadales > Sphingomonadaceae > Sphingomonas. The sequence continues at coordinate 2,524 of DHHS01000151.1, forward strand.
AATGCCGATCCCGGGCCCGCCATAAATCCCCGCCGCCGATGAGGTGTTGAGCAGGCAGGATCCCGGCGTCGCCTTCAGATAGGGATAGCCAAGCTTTGCCCCGTTCACGACCCCCATCAGGTTGATGCCGACCACCCGGTCGATTTCGTCAAAGCTGTTCGCGGCAAGCGGGCCACCGGCCGCAATACCGGCATTGTTGAACAAAACATCCATCCGCCCGCCGCTTGCCTGCGCAAAGTCGGCCAGTGCGGTTTTCCATGCGTCGCGGTCGCGCACGTCCATGACGTGGCAAGTTGCCATGCCCGCAGGCAGCAGCGCCGCTGTCTCCGCCATGCCGGCCGCATTCACATCCGCCAGTCCCACGCGCCAGCCGCGCGCGGCAAACAGCACCGCGACCGCGCGGCCAATGCCCGATCCGCCGCCGGTAATGAAAATCGCCTTTGTCATGCCGTGCCCCCTTTTTGCTGCTGTCGGTGTTTGACCTTCGCGCCTTCATCCCGCATCACCGGCGCCGATGCCACAGGAATCGACCCGCGGACCCTCGGTCGCTTTTGAGGGGGTTTCCAAACTCTACGCAGCGGGGGCGGCGGCGGTCGACGGCGTGTCGCTGATGATCGCGGCGGGAAGCTTTGTCGCGCTGGTCGGATCGTCAGGATCCGGCAAATCGACCCTGCTCAAGATGATCAACCGGCTGGTCGAGCCCAGCAGCGGGCGAGTGTTGATGAACAATGCCCCGGTCGATGAGGAGGAACCGCACGCGCTGCGCCGTCGCATTGGCTATATCTTCCAGAATATCGGCCTGTTTCCGCACTTTACCGTTGGCGAGAATATTGCGATCGGGTTGCGGCTGACCGGAGTGAAGCATAATCAGGACCGGATTTCGCAATTGCTCGATCTGGTCGATCTGCCGCGCGATTTTGCCACCCGCTTTCCCGATGAGCTGTCGGGGGGGCAGCGGCAGCGGGTGGGCGTCGCACGGGCGCTGGCGACCGAGCCGGGTCTGCTCATTATGGACGAGCCGTTTGGCGCGCTTGACCCGGTGACGCGCGATCAATTGGGCGAGGCGATCCGGCGGCTCCACGACCGGCTGGGCCTGACCACGATCATGGTGACCCACGACATGGCGGAGGCGTTGCTGCTCGCCGACCGGGTGCTGGTCATGGAGGACGGCCGCATCGCGGCCGATTGCACCCCGGCGCAGTTGATCACGGGCGAGGGCGGGGTAGCAGCGAGCGCGCTGGTCGCAGTGCCGCGCGAACAGGCGCGGCGGCTGCGTGCGCTGGAGGCAGGCGCATGAGCCCATTTCTGGAAGCGATGCAGCGCGTGCCGGACCTGCTGGCGGCGCATTTGTTGCTGGCGGCGTCCGCGCTGGTGCTGGGGCTGGTTATCAGCTTGCCGCTTGCCATCTGGTCGGCGCGGCGGCCGCTGGTGGCGCGGGCAGCACTTGGCTTTGCGAGCCTGGTGCAGACCATCCCGAGCCTGGCGCTGCTCGCGCTGTTTTACCCGTTGTTGCTGACATTGTCGGCGCTGGTCGGTGGGGGGATTCCGGCGCTTGGCTTTCTGCCGTCGGTGCTGGCGCTGACGCTTTATGCGATCCTGCCGATCTTGCGCAACGGCGTGACGGGGCTCGCCAATCTGGACCCCGCAGTGATCGAGGCGGCGGACGGCGTCGGCATGACCGGGTGGCAGAAGCTGGTGATGGTGGAGGCACCGTTGGTGTCGCCCGTCCTGATGGCGGGCATCCGCACGGCGGCCGTGTGGACGATCGGCGCGGCGACGCTGTCGACCACGGTCGGGCAGCCGAGCCTGGGCGATATGATCTTTGCCGGGCTCCAGACTCAAAACTGGGCGTTAGTGCTTGCCGGGTGCCTCAGTGCCGCGCTGCTCGCGCTGGGGGTGGATGCCCTGCTGGGGGTCGTCGAACACGGCATTGCCGAGCGCCGACGGGCCCGCGCGATTGGCGCGCTGGTGGTGCTCGCAGTGGGGGTGCTGGCAGCACTTGCCCCTGTCATGCCGACGGGCCAGAAAAGCGTGACGGTCGGCGCGAAAGGTTTTGGCGAGCAATATATCCTCGCGCGGTTGATCGGCCACCGGCTGGAGCGCGCCGGATACCGCGTGCAATATCGCGAAGGACTCGGCTCGGCGGTGGTGTTTGGCGCGTTGGCAGGCGGCGATATCGACATTTACGTCGATTATTCGGGCACGATCTGGACCAACGAAATGAAGCGGCGCGATGTCCCGTCGCGCGCGGCGATTGTCGAGGGGATTGGTGCCTGGGCCACCAAGACCCACGGTATTCGGATGCTCGGGGCGCTGGGGTTTGAAAATGCCTATGCCTTTGCCATGCGGGAGCGTGATGCTGCGGCGCGTGGCATCCGCACGCTCGATGATCTGGTGGCGCAGGCGCCTTCGCTCAAGCTGGGGTCCGACCTTGAGTTTCTGGAGCGACCCGAATGGGCGGCGGTCAAGCGCGCCTATCCGCTGAAGTTCAAGGCGGCGCAGCCCTATTCCCCGACCTTCATGTACCGTGCGATCGACAGCGGGGCGGCGGACGTGATTTCCGCCTTTTCCTCAGATGGGCGGATTGCCGCGCAAAAGCTGCGCGTGCTGGGCGATCCGCGCGGGGCGATCCCGGGCTATGACGCGATCCTGATGGTAAACCGTGCCCATGCCGACGACGCTGACTTGATTGCCGCTGTGCAGCCGATCGTCGGCGCGGTCCCGGTCGCGCTGATGCGCGAGGCGAATTACATGGTCGACCGCGACCGCGACAAAGTATCCCCCGAACAGGCCGCACGCTGGCTCGAAGCGCGGTTGGGACGGTAGAGTTTGTGCCGCCTTTGTGTCCAGCATTCAGTAAAACTGAGACAGGCTGTTGCGGCCACCGCGGGCTAAAACCCGATTACCGGTCGCGCGATCATCGCCCCCAGCCATCCGGCCATGACACCCAACAACAACAGCGTGCCGACAATCCCGATCGAGCGCCCGATCGTCAGCTTGTCATGCGACCCCCGGATGCCCTGTGCATGCGCGACGCGGGCGAGCACAAACAGCGCCGCCACGATCGACAGCGCCAGCGGGTGGGCGTGATTGGTTTCGAGCAAGCCGATCATGGTGAGGCCAATCGGCATATATTCAACGAGATTGCCATGCGCGCGAATGGCCGCCGTCAGTCCGGGATCGCCGCCATCGCCAAACGGCATGCGCAGCGCCATGCGGCGGTTGATTGCATCAATCGACAGGGCGATGAGCAACAGGCTGAGCGCGGTTGCCGCCGACGCGGTAATCATCAGGGTCATGTGCTCTCCGGGCCGAACAGGGGCGAGAGCGTCTTTATCGCGGCAAGCCAGGCTGCCCGCAATCCTGTTAACGCCGATTCAGGCCAATTCAGGCCGCGCGGCGTCCGGTTTGCACCAGCCAGGCACGTGCCTGACGCTGGGCCTCGGCGATTTCGCGTGCCGTCATGTCCTCGGCGATGTCGCTGCGGCACGCTTGCGCCGCTTCGCTGCCCCACACGGCCGCAAGGTTGAACCATTTATGCGCCTCGATCAGGTCGATCGCGGTGCCGCTGGCCCCGGTTGAATAGATGATCCCCAAGTCATAACAGGCATTGCAATCGCCGCGCGCTGCATCGGCGATCCGGCTTTCGATCAGGAACGTTGCGCTCTTCAGGCTATGGGCCATGTTCGCCACCCCTATTGCACCCCAATGATGCCAGTTGTGGCGTGAACAGCTTAAAGAAATGGTTAACGCGGTTAACCTTGTTCGGTTATTTCTATTGCAAGATTGTCGATCAGCCTTGTGCCCGCGATCCGCGCGGCGGCGAGCAGGCGGAGCGGCCGCGACAAATCGCGCGATTCGACCAGCGTTTCGGCATCGACCAGCGCGACATAGTCAACCGCGTCAAACCCGCTGTTGAGCAATGTTTCGCGCGCGGTGGCCAGCGCGGTTGCGGCGTCGCCGCCGCGACCGATGCTGCGTGCCGCATCGCCCAGCGCGCGGGGGAGTGCCACTGCCCGCGCCCGGTCCTCGCCCGCCAGATAGACATTGCGCGACGATAATGCGAGCCCGTCATCTTCGCGCTGGGTCGGCACTGCGACAATGTCGATCGCGAAGTCGAGATCGGCGACCATGCGGCGGATCACCGCGAGCTGTTGAAAATCCTTTTCGCCGAACAGCGCGATATCGGGGCGGACCTGATTGAACAGCTTGGCAACGACGGTCGCGACGCCATCGAAATGGCCGGGGCGGGCGGTCCCGTCCAGCCCCTCGCTCACCCCGCTGACCGCGATATTGGTGGCAAAACCGGCCGGATACATTTCCTCAACCGGCGGCAGCCACAAGAGCGCGCACCCCGCCTCGCTCAACATCCGCGCGTCCTGCACCTCGCGCCGCGGATAGCGGGCTAGGTCTTCGCCCGCGCCAAACTGGCGCGGATTGACGAAAATCGACACGATAACGGTATCGGCCACCCGCTTTGCCGCCTCCACCAGCGCGATGTGCCCGGCGTGCAGCGCGCCCATGGTGGGCACCAGCGCGATTCGCGCGCCCTCTGCCCGGAGTGCGGCGATTTCCGCGCGCAACGCGCCGAGCTGACGGATGGTTTGCACCTTGAAACAGCCTCCGATAAGAGCGGGGCCGCGCCTTCTATGGGGGGAGGCGGCGGGAATCAAGGGAAGCCGCGTGTCGCAGCGAGCGCCGCATGTCATCGTCTTCGCCAATGAAAAGGGCGGAACGGGCAAATCGACCACCGCGGTGCATGTCGCCATTGCGCTCGCCGCCAAGGGCGCGCGCGTCGCCGCGCTCGATCTCGATCACCGCCAGCGCACGATGGGCCGCTATCTCGACAATCGCGAGGCGACGATGCGCCGGCTGGGGCGCGAGCTGCCCACCCCGCGCCAGGCAACGCATGACGGCGAGAGCCTGCCGCGCTTCACCGCGCTGCTCGAAGAGCTTTCGGATGGCAGCGANNAGCGCGCCCATGGTCGGCACCAGCGCGATCCGCGCACCGTCGGCGCGGCGCTGCGCGATTTGCTGACGGAGCAAGTCGATCTGACGGATGGTTTGCACGTGCGAATAGCCTTCGATATGGGGACGTGGACAAGGGGTCAGGCGCGGCCTTCTATGCAGGGAGTGCGCGCGATACAATAAGGGAAAGCGCTTGCCTAAGACGCACGTCATTGTGTTCGCGAATGAAAAGGGCGGGACCGGTAAATCGACGACGGCGGTGCACGTCGCGATTGCACTGGCGGCCAAGGGCGCGCGCGTCGCAGCCTATGATCTTGACCACCGCCAGCGCACGCTGGGACGCTATCTCGACAATCGAACGGCGACGATGAAGCGGCTCGACCGGCAGCTCCCGATGCCTGCCCATCTGACACATGATGGTGAAAGCCTGCCGCGCTTTACCGATCAGCTTGCGGAATTGAGCAGCGACGCCGATTTCCTGATTATCGATACGCCGGGCCGCGACGACCGGTTTGCGCGCATGGCCGCCCAACGCGCCGACACGCTGGTCACGCCGATGAACGACAGCTTTGTCGATTTCGACCTGATCGGGCAGGTTGATCCAACCGATTACAAGGTCACGCGGCCAAGCTTTTACGCCGAACTGATCTGGGACGCGCGCAAGGCCCGCGCCAAGGCAGATGGCGCGACAATCGACTGGGTGGTGCTGCGCAACCGGGTGCAACATATCGAAGCACGCAATATGCGCCGCGTGTCGGACGCGCTGACACAATTGGCCAAGCGCGTCGGATTTCGCGTGATCCCGGGCCTTGGCGAGCGCGTGGTGTATCGCGAGCTCTTTCCGAGCGGGCTGACGCTGATCGATTCGCGTGATTTCGGCCAGATGGGGATCAGCCATGTCGCCGCGCGTCAGGAACTGCGCGAAATGATGGCAGCGCTTGGCCTGCCCGAACCGGCATTGCCGTTGTTCGCATGATCGCCAAGATTCTGCTGTTCGGCGGATTGGCGCTGGCGGCCTGGTGGTGGCTGCGGCCCTATCTGGCACCGCGCCGCCCCGACCGAGGTCAGATTTTCGAGCGCTCGCTCGATGCAGCAGAGGCACGTGCGATTTTGGGCGTTGACGCTGATGCTGATGCCGATGCAATCCGCGCCGCACACCGCCGTCTGGTGGCTGCGGTTCATCCCGACCGGGGCGGGTCGACCGAACTGACGCGCCGGATCAACCTTGCTCGCGATACACTGCTGAAATCCCGTCCGGACTAACACTCATTCTAGATCGGAGCTTAGACGCATCATGACGCATCAGTTCGACCGCACCGCCCTGCGCGAATATGACATTCGCGGAATCGTCGGCAAAACGCTGAACACCGCCGATGCGGAGGCGATTGGCCGCGGCTTTGCCACGCGCGTGCGGCGCGCGGGCGGCACGCGCGTGGCGGTTGGTTATGACGGTCGCAAAACCTCGGTCGGGCTGGAGGAAGCTTTGGTCGCCGGGCTGACCGCAAGCGGGGTCGATGTGGTGCGCGTTGGCATGGGGCCAACGCCGATGCTTTATTATGCGGAGGCAACGCTAGATGTGGATGGCGGCATCCAGATAACCGGCAGCCATAATCCCGCCGAGTATAATGGCTTCAAGATGGTGTTGCAGCGCCGCCCGTTTTTCGGCGCCGATATTCAGGATCTCGCTCGGCTGGCAGAGTGCGGTGATTGGGAAAGCGGCGCGGGCAGTGTTGAGTCGGTTGACATCATCGACCGCTATGTCGAACGGTTGATGCAGGGCTTTACAGGCGGCGCCTATCGGATCGGCTGGGACGCGGGCAATGGTGCCGCCGGTCCGGTGATCGAGAAGCTCGTCAAGCTCCTGCCGGGTGAGCATCATCTGTTGTTTACCGATGTCGACGGCGATTTTCCCAACCATCATCCCGATCCCACCGAAGAAAAGAATCTGTCCGATCTGAAGGCGCTTGTCGCGGACAAGCAGCTCGATTTCGGATTGGCTTTTGATGGCGACGGCGACCGGATTGGCGCGATTGACGGGCTGGGCCGCGTGATTTGGGGCGACCAAATCCTGTCCATTTTGGCGGAACCTGTGCTGCGCGACGTGCCCGGTGCTGCCATCATCGCCGATGTGAAGGCCAGTCAGGCGCTGTTCGACCGTATTGCCGAGCTGGGCGGCTTGCCGGTGATGTGGAAGACCGGTCACAGTCTGATCAAGACCAAGATGAAGGAGACCGCCGCGCCGCTCGCCGGTGAAATGAGCGGGCATATCTTCTTCGCGCATGAATTTTACGGCTTTGACGATGCGCAATATGCTGCCGTTCGGTTGATCCGCGCGGTGCATATGATCGGCAAGTCGATGACCGAGATTCGTGGCGCGATGCCCGAGCTCATCAATACCCCCGAGATGCGCTTTCAGGTGGATGAAGCGCGCAAATTCGCGGTGGTCGGCGAAGTGCTCGACCGGCTGGAGGCAGCGGGCGCGACCGTGGACCGCACCGATGGTGCGCGCGTGACGACGCCCGATGGCTGGTGGTTGCTGCGCGCGTCAAACACCCAGGACGTGCTGGTCGCGCGCGCCGAAGCGACGTCGCAGGAAAGCCTCGACCGGCTGCTTGCGATGATCGACGCGCAACTGGCGGCCAGCGGGCTGGCGCGCGGACCGCAGGCGGGGCATTGAAGGGCGAAAAAAATCAACCGAATCCGTCGCATCTGATCCAATAAGTGCGCCGCCCGACAATTAGTGTGCCGACCCAATTGGCGCGACCCCTTGTCAGGCGGAGACGCGCGATCACTTCGCCTGATTTTCGTGATGCGGTCACGGCTATGTGTTGATTGCTGGAATGGGTCGCCCATCGCAGCGCGGGGTTATCAAGGATCGATTGGCGCTTTTGATAGAACGACCACTTGGCGACTGAGTAATCGGTGCCGACAAGCAGTTCAATGTTAGGGGTGTCGCGCTTGCCGCCGCATGATAGGTTTTGCGTCGCCAGCGCAGGTGTCGACACGACCGCTGTAACCAACACCCCACCGATCAGCGAGATCCACCGCACTATCTTTCCCTCACAATTTCGATTTTGCCACCCAATTGCGCTTTGCCAGCCGCACCATCGGCACGCCGCAATAGGAGCATATGCTCTCATATTTATCGGTGTTGGGATTGTGTACCGCTCGCTTGGCGGATCGAAAATGGGTGCCCGTAAGGCAGCCGACCCGCCCTTTGGCCCAGGTGAAGGGATTCACAACTCCGGCCCCCTGGTTGCGCGCATAGCCATGAATGTTCCCTTTGCTGCTGCCAACGCATTGATTGAAAGCAGCATCCTATAATCAAGCTCTCCCCGGGTTGGAAAGGGGGTGGCAATTCGGTGACCGACGCGCCACCTAGGCTTATGGCCGTTGCTCCGCACATCATCCGCGTCATCGACCTGGAAACCACGGGTCAGGCGCCACCGGTACACGGGGTGTGTGAAATCGGTTGGCAGGATGTGGCGCTGGGCGACGACGGCGCATGGGCGCTCTTTGGCGATGGCGGCGCCCATTTCGTCAATCCCGGCCGGGCGATCCCGCCGATTACGCAGGCGATCCACCACATTCTTGACGAACAGGTGGCGGAAGCGCCGCTGTGGCACGATATTGCGCGACCGGTGCTCGATCCCTGGCCGCGCCGGGTGGCGTTGGCCGCGCACCGTGCCGATTTTGAGCAGCAATTCTGCACAGCATCGCTGACGCGCGAGGCGGACTGGATTTGCACGTGGAAATGCGCTTTGCGGCTTTGGCCCGAATCGCCTGCTTTCTCCAATCAGGTGCTGCGCTATTGGCGGCGGCCGACGGGATTGGTGCATGAGCGCGGGCTGCCAATTCACCGCGCCTTTCCCGATGCCTATGTTACGGCGCATCATTTGCGCGATATGCTGAACGCGGTTGGGGCGGCTCAACTGATCGCGTGGTCGCGGCTGCCCGGCTTGTTGCCGCGCGTACGCAACGGGCCGGACCGGGGCAAGGAATGGCACGAAATCGATAGCGAGACGCTGGCTGGCTTTGCCGCTGATCGTGATCCCGATGTCCGTTATACCGCCGAGTGCGAACAGGCGCGGCGGCGCGGCGAGCCGGTGGCGTGAGCAGCCAGGACGCTACACGTCGAGATTGGCGACGCTGAGCGCATTTTCCTGAATGAACTCGCGGCGCGGCTCCACCACATCGCCCATCAGGCGGGTGAACACTTCGTCAGCGACGTCGGCCTGCTCGATTTCGACGCGCAACATCGAACGGTTTTGCGGATCGAGCGTGGTTTCCCACAATTGCTCGGCATTCATTTCGCCCAAACCTTTATAGCGCTGAATCGCGATCCCCTTGCGCCCGGCGGCCAGAACGGCGTCGAGCAACTGGCTGGGCCTTGCGATCAGCGTTTCGCCCTTAGCAGGCGTTGCGGGCGCATCATCGTCCTCGCGATCAGCGGTTGCAGCCGCAGCCCGTGTCGACACGAGCCGCGCGAGCGTGGCAAAGGCCTCTGCCTGCTCGGCGGCGAGCGCATGGAGCTTGCGCGCCTCGGCCGACCCGAAAAGGGCACCTTCGATGATGTGATGATCGGTCACGCCACGCCAGCGGCGCTGGAAATGAACATTGCCATCGCCCGACAGGTCGGCGGACCAGCGCGCTTCGCTGTCAGCGCCTTCGAGCCCGGCGACAACGGCGGCGAGGCGATGGCCACGGCCATCCCCGCCCAGCGACGGATCGAGTACCCCGCCCAACGCGAGCGCTTCGACAATCACCGGGTCATAGCGCCGGGGCACATAGCGCATCAGCGTGCGCATCCGCCGTGCATGATCGACCAGCATGCGCAAATCCGCGCCCGAGCGCGCGCCGCCCGCACTTTCCAGCACCGACAGCGCAACCCCATTATCGACCAGATAATCGTCGAGCGCGGCGTCATCCTTCAAATACACTTCGGATCGCGCCTTGGTTGCTTTGTAAAGCGGTGGTTGCGCGATGTAGAGATGGCCGTTGGTGATGATTTCGGGCATCTGACGATAGAAGAATGTCAGCAACAAAGTGCGGATATGCGCGCCGTCGACATCGGCGTCGGTCATGATGA
>DHHS01000147.1 GCA_002403415.1 Sphingomonas sp. UBA4766
CGCCGCCATCGGTGATCTCAACCTTTTGCAGCATCTGGCGGACGATTGTCTCGATGTGCTTGTCGTTGATCTTCACGCCCTGAAGCCGGTAAACTTCCTGGATTTCCGACACGAGATATTCGGCCAGCGGCTCGATGCCGAGCACTTCGAGGATGTCGTGCGGATCGGGGCTGCCACCGATCAGGTTATCGCCGCGCTTGACGTAATCGCCTTCCTGCACGTCGATGACCTTTGACTTCGGCACCAGATATTCGACGACTTCGCCCCCATCCTCGGGCTGAATGCCGATCTTGCGCTTTGCCTTATAGTCCTTGCCGAACACCACCCGGCCGCTGACCTTCGCGATGATCGCATTTTCCTTGGGCTTGCGCGCTTCGAACAGCTCGGCGACGCGCGGCAGACCGCCGGTAATGTCGCGCGTCTTCGCGGCTTCGCGCGACACGCGCGCGAGCACGTCGCCGCCGAACACCTTGGCACCATCCTCAACCGACAATGTGGCGCCGGGGGCGAGCATGTAGCGGCCAGCCTCGCCACTCGCATCGTCGAGCAGCGTCAGGCGCGGGCGCAAATCCTCCTTCGACTTGGAGGCTGCGCGATATTCGGTCACGACACGCTGGGTAATGCCGGTCGCTTCATCGGCCTGTTCGGTCAGCGTCTTGCCGTCGATCAGGTCGACATACTTCACGATGCCCGGATTTTCCGTAATCACCGGCATGGTGAACGGATCCCATTCGGCCATCCGGTCGCCCTTGCTGACCGTGTCGCCGTCATTGTGCATGACATAGGCACCGTAAGGAATGCGGTGCACCGCGCGTTCGCGCCCCTCGGCATCGATGATCGCAAGCTCGCTCGACCGGCTCAGCACGACGCGGCGGCCGCGCTGGTCGATGATGATGCGGACGTCACGATACTCGACCGTCCCGTCGGCCGATGCTTCCAGGTTCGACTGCTCGTTGATCTGTGCGGCGCCCCCGATATGGAACGTGCGCATGGTCAGCTGCGTGCCCGGCTCACCAATCGACTGCGCCGCGATGACGCCCACCGCTTCGCCAATGTTTACCGGCGTGCCGCGTGCCAGATCGCGGCCATAGCATTTCGCGCAGACCCCGATCTTGGTTTCGCACACCAGCGGCGAGCGGATTTTCACCGCCTGCGTGCCGAGCGCTTCGATCTGCGCAACCATCGGTTCATCGAGCAAGGTGCCCGTCGGGATGACGATCGCGTTGGTCTTGGGATCGACAATATCCTCCGCCGTGGTGCGGCCCAGAATCCGCTCACCCAGCGACGCGATGGTCGAGCCGCCCTGCACGATGGCCCGCATTTCGAGCGCCCGCTCGGTGCCGCAATCGAGTTCGACAATCACGCAATCCTGGCTGACATCGACCAGACGACGGGTCAGATAGCCCGAGTTCGCGGTCTTTAGCGCGGTGTCGGCCAGGCCCTTGCGCGCGCCATGGGTCGAGTTGAAATATTCAAGAACGGTCAGCCCTTCCTTGAAGTTTGAGATGATCGGGGTCTCGATGATCTCGCCCGACGGCTTGGCCATCAGCCCGCGCATCCCCGCCAACTGCTTGATCTGTGCCTGGCTGCCGCGCGCGCCCGAGTGCGCCATCATGTAGATGGAGTTGATCGGCTTTTCCCGACCCGCCATCGGCCCGTCTTCGTACCGCCGGACCGCCTTGATCTCGTTCATCATCGAATTGGCGACCTGATCGCCGCAGCGGCTCCAGGCGTCGATGACCTTGTTGTATTTTTCCTGCTGCGTGATCAGGCCGTCCTGATATTGCTGCTCATAATCCTTCACCTGATCGCGGGTTTCCTCGACCAGCTTTTCCTTGTCGGGCGCGATGATCATGTCGTCCTTGCCGAACGAAATGCCCGCCCTGAACGCATGGCGGAAGCCGAGCGACATGATCGCGTCGGCGAACAGCACGGTCTCTTTCTGGCCGGTGTGGCGATAAACCTCGTCAATCACGTCGCCGACGTCCTTTTTCGTCAGCAACCGGTTGACGATGTCGAACGGCACCTTGTGGCTCTTGGGCAAGCATTCGCCCAGCAGCATCCGGCCCGGCGTCGTCTCATACCGCTTGAGATACGTTTTACCTGCCTCATCGGTTTGCGGGACGCGGGTGATGATCTTGGTGTGGAGCGTCACCGCGCCGGAATCGAGCGCGTGATGCACTTCGGCCATGTCGGTCAGCATCATGCCTTCGCCCGGCTCGCTGGTTTTTTCCATCGTGATGTAATAAAGCCCCAGCACCATGTCCTGCGACGGCACGATGATCGGCTTGCCATTGGCCGGGCTCAGGATGTTGTTGGTCGACATCATCAGCACGCGCGCCTCAAGCTGCGCTTCCAGGCTGAGCGGCACGTGGACCGCCATCTGGTCGCCGTCGAAATCGGCGTTGAAGGCCGAACAAACGAGTGGGTGCAGCTGAATCGCCTTGCCCTCGATCAGCACCGGCTCAAACGCCTGAATGCCGAGCCGGTGGAGCGTCGGCGCGCGGTTGAGCATCACGGGATGTTCGCGGATCACTTCGTCCAGAATGTCCCAGACTTCCTTACGCTCCTTCTCGACCCACTTCTTCGCCTGCTTGAGCGTCATCGACAGCCCCTTGGCGTCGAGCCGGGCGTAGATGAACGGCTTGAACAGTTCGAGCGCCATCTTTTTGGGCAGGCCGCATTGGTGCAGCTTCAGCTCCGGCCCCGTCACGATCACCGAACGGCCCGAATAATCGACGCGCTT
>DHHS01000135.1:0-3467 GCA_002403415.1 Sphingomonas sp. UBA4766
TGACCGGATTGATGCAGGGAAAACGCGGGCTCATCATGGGGCTTGCCAATGATCGTTCACTCGCCTGGGGAATAGCCAAAAAGCTGAGCGAGGCGGGCGCAGAACTGGCCTTCAGCTATCAGGGTGAGGCCATGGAAAAGCGCGTGCGCCCGCTGGCCGAACAATTGGGGGTGGCGCGGCTGTTCGATTGCGACGTGTCGGATATGGCCGCACTAGACGCGACCTTCGCCGCGCTGGCAGCGGAGTGGCCGACGATCGACTTTGTCGTCCACGCCATCGGCTTTTCGGACAAGCACGAACTGCGCGGCCGCTATTGCGACACCAGCCTCGACAATTTCCTGATGACGATGAACATCAGCGTCTATTCCTTTACCGCTGTCGCGCAACGGGCAGCGGCGATGATGCCGAATGGCGGGTCGCTGCTGACACTCAGCTATTATGGCGCGGAAAAAGTCGTGCCGCATTACAATGTAATGGGGGTCGCCAAATCAGCGCTTGAGACGAGCGTCCAATATCTCGCGGTCGACCTGGGCCGCAACAACATCCGGGTAAACGCGATTTCGGCCGGGCCGATCAAGACGCTGGCGGCATCCGGGATTGGCGACTTCCGACTGATCCTGAAATGGAACGAGTATAATTCACCGCTGAAGCGCAATGTCACGATCGAGGACGTCGGCGGTGCCGGGCTTTACCTGCTCAGCGACCTGTCCGCCGGAGTAACGGGGGAGACACACCATGTCGATGCCGGCTATCATGTAGTAGGGATGAAGGCCGAGGACGCGCCGGACATCACGCTGGGATGAGCCACAACAGCTTCGGCCATCTGCTGCGCCTCACCACCTGGGGCGAGTCCCACGGCCCCGCGATCGGCGCGGTGGTTGATGGTTGCCCGCCGGGGATCGCGCTGAGCGAGGCCGATATCCAGCCCTTCCTCGATCAGCGCCGCCCGGGCCAGTCGCGCTTCACCACCCAGCGGCAGGAGCCCGATCAGGTCCGCATCCTCTCCGGCGTGTTTGNNGTCGGCGGTGCCGGGCTTTACCTGCTCAGCGACCTGTCCGCCGGAGTAACGGGGGAGACACACCATGTCGATGCCGGCTATCATGTGGTGGGGATGAAGGCCGAGGACGCGCCGGACATTACGCTGGGATGAGCCACAACAGCTTCGGGCACCTGTTCCGCTTCACCACCTGGGGTGAAAGCCACGGTCCCGCAATCGGCGCGGTCGTCGATGGCTGCCCGCCGGGGCTGAGCCTCAGCGAAGCCGACATCCAGCCGTTCCTCGACAAGCGCCGCCCCGGCACCAGCCGCTTCACCACGCAGCGACAGGAGCCGGACGTGGTGCGCATCCTCTCCGGCGTGTTTGAGGGGCGCACCACCGGCACGCCGATTGCGCTGATGATCGACAATGTCGACCAGCGGTCAAAGGATTATTCGGAGGTCGCCAAATCCTATCGCCCCGGGCACGCCGATTACGCCTATGACGCGAAATATGGCTTTCGTGACTATCGCGGCGGCGGGCGGTCATCGGCACGCGAAACGGCGATGCGGGTCGCGGCAGGCGCGGTCGCGCGGGTGGTGATCCCCGAAGTCTCGATCCGCGCCTGGGTCGAGGCGATTGGCGGCGACACGATCGATCCGGCCAATTTCGACGGCGACGAAATCGAGGCCAATCCGTTCTTCTGCCCCGATCCGGTCGCAGCCGCGCGCTGGGAAACGCACGTCGACGAAGCGCGCAGGGCCGGGTCGTCGCTTGGCGCGGTGATTGCCTGTGAAGCGGTGGGTGTGCCCGCGGGCTGGGGCGCACCGCTCTATGCCAAGCTTGACGCCGATCTGGCGGGCGCGTGCATGGGGATTAACGCGGTCAAGGGCGTGGAGATTGGTGACGGCTTTGCCGCCGCCGCCGCGCGCGGCGAGGACAATGCCGACGCGATGCGTCCGGGGCGCCCCGGCACCGTGGGGCCGGAGTTCCTCGCCAATCACGCAGGCGGCATCGCGGGCGGCATTTCGACGGGTCAGCCAATCCGGCTGCGCGTCGCGTTCAAGCCAACCAGCTCAATCCTGACGCCAGTCGAGACAGTCACCCGCGACGGTGACGCGACCGAAATCATGACCAAAGGCCGCCACGACCCCTGCGTCGGCATCCGCGGCGCGCCCGTGGTCGAGGCGATGGTAGCGCTGGTGCTCGCCGACCACTTCCTGCGCCACCGGGGGCAGTGCGGGTAATCAATCCACAAACGGATCGCGGACCAGAATGGTGTCCTCGCGTTCGGGACTGGTGGAGACGAGCGCGACGGGGCACCGGATCAACTCCTCCACCCGCTTGATGTACTTGATCGCCGCCGCTGGCAGATCGGCCCAGCTCCGCGCGCCGGCGGTTGATTCGTGCCACCCCGGCAATGTCTCGTAAATCGGCTCCACCGCTGCCTGATCGGCGGCGTGCGACGGGAAATAGTCAAGCACCCGGCCACCCAGCCGATAGCCGGTGCAGATGCTGACCGTGTCAAACCCATCGAGCACGTCGAGCTTGGTCAGGGCGATGCCGGTAATCCCGCTTACCGCCGCCGACTGCCGCACCAGCACCGCGTCAAACCAGCCGCAGCGACGCTTGCGCCCCGTCACCGTGCCAAACTCATGGCCGCGCGTGCCCAATCGCTCGCCAATCTCGTCCGACAGCTCGGTCGGGAACGGGCCAGAGCCAACCCGCGTGGTATAGGCCTTGGCAATCCCCAGCACAAAGCCGACCGCCCCCGGCCCCAGTCCCGACCCGCCCGACGCGGTGCCGGCAATCGTGTTTGACGAGGTGACGAAGGGATAGGTGCCGTGATCGACATCGAGCAGCACCCCTTGCGCGCCCTCAAACAGGATGCGCTTGCCGCTTGCGCGCGCTTCGTTCAGGTCGCGCCACACCGGCCGCACAAATGGCAGGACAAAGCCTGCAATCTCGCGCAATTGCTCGATCAGCGCCGGACGGTCCACCGGCGGCTCGCCAAAGCCAGCGCGCAGGGCGTCATGATGGGCGGTCAGCCGGTCAAGTTGCGGCCCCAGATCGTCGAGATGCGCAAGGTCGCACAGCCGGATTGCGCGCCTGCCCACCTTGTCCTCATAGGCCGGACCAATGCCGCGCCGCGTCGTGCCGATCTTGCCCGCGCCGCTCGCATCCTCGCGCAGCGCGTCAAGATCGCGGTGAAACGGCAGGATCAGCGCGCAAGTATCCGCGATCATCAGCGTATCGGGGGTGATGTCGACGCCCTGCCCGCGCAGCTTGGCCACTTCGTCGCGCAAATGCCAGGGGTCGAGCACCACGCCATTGCCGATGACGCTTGGCGTGCCGCGGACAATGCCGGATGGCAGCAGCGACAGCTTATAGGTCTTGTCGCCGACAACGAGGGTATGACCGGCATTGTGCCCGCCTTGAAACCGCACGACGACATCGGCGCGCTCGGCGAGCCAGTCGACGATCTTGCCCT
>DHHS01000135.1:3761-6279 GCA_002403415.1 Sphingomonas sp. UBA4766
AGTCGACGATCTTGCCCTTGCCCTCATCGCCCCATTGGGCACCGATTACTGCGACGTTTGCCAATTCAAACCCTTTGTCCTGTGGCGCTCATCCGACGCGCGCGTTGATCTTGATAAGCTTCTCATGGGGCTAAGCCGGGCGCGGCCCCGCCCCGCCCAACACATGCGTGCAAAGCTGCGCTTCTGGCGTATCCCCCGCCTCAAGCGCCGCAACCGTCACCCAACCCTCGCCCCGCATCGCCGCTGCCAACGCCGGATCGGTGCCGATGGGCACGAACAGCCGCCGCCGCTCGGGCGTGCGCAGGCCGCCATCGACGATCGCATCGGGATAGAGCGAAAAGCCGATCGCCGGCTCCTCCGCGCCATCGTCATGCAACACGGTATAGCTGCCCCCGCGCCCGATCTCGCCGCGAACCCCGGCTGCAAAAACCGAAAAGCCGATCCAGCTTTGATATTCAAAGCCGTGCCGTTCGGTCGGGTCAAGCGTCATGGCGACCCGCCCGTCGAGTGCGGCCGCAATCTGCGCCAGCCCCTCCAGCCGCGAGCGCAGCGCCCCGCCGGTGTCGAGCGCGCACAGCCGGTCATAGGCCGCAGCAAACGGCCCCGCCGCCGCAATCAATGACAAGTATCGCGGGTCAATCGCCGCCACGCCGCCCGCGTCCTTGGCGTCGAGCCGGTCCTTCAACCGCTCCACCTGATCGGCAGCGACCGCCAGCGGCCCCGTGGCCAGCGTATCGACCAAATCAGGCAGGGTGAAATCAATCGACACGCCACCCACATCGGCGGCGGCCAGCGCCTCCACGGCAACGCCCACGACCTCTTGCGCCGCCGCCACCGTGTCCAGCCCGATCAACTCGCAGCCGATCTGCCGTGCCTCGCGCTCCGGGTCCAGCTCGGCGGCGCGCAGCTTGATAACCTGCCCGGCATAGCTCAACCGCACCGGGCGCGGATGGTGCGCCATGCGGGTCGCGGCAATCCTACCAACCTGCGCCGTCATATCGGGCCGGATCGCCAGCGTGCGCTGCGACACCGGATCGACATAGCGCACCGCGTCAATTGCGCGCGAAGCCTTTAGCCGCCGCGCCAGCCCGTCGACAAATTCGACCAGCGGCGGGTCAACCCGCTCATAACCATGGGCAAAGGCCACACCCAGCAGCCGCGCCTCCAACAGCGCGGCCGCATCGGCAAAGGGGGGCAGGCGATCGTGAAAGCCCTCGGGGAGCAGCGAAGAAGTCATGCCCGCTCCCCTAGCCCGCGCCCCCGCCCCCGTCAAAAGGCGAGCGCCATCACCGTCTTGACCCCCGGCAACGCGCGAACATTCGCAATGAGCGCGGGTGTCACCGCTTCATCGACCGAGAGCAGCACAATCGCCTCGCCCCCCGCTGCGCGGCGGCCGAGATGGAAGGTCCCGATGTTGACCCCCGCTTCGCCCAGCAACGTGCCCAGCCGCCCGATAAAGCCCGGCGCGTCCTCGTTCACGACATAGAGCATGTGGCCGACCAGATCGGCCTCAACCTTGATGCCGAACAGCTCGACCAGGCGCGGCGCGGCATCACCGAACAGCGTGCCGGCCACCGACTTGTCGCCCGCGTCGGTCTTTACCGTCACACGAACAAGGGTGTGGTAATCCCCCTCGCGGTCGTGGCGGATTTCGCGCATGTCGAGCCCGCGCTCCTTGGCAAGGAACGGAGCATTGACCATGTTCACAATGTCGGAATGCACGCGCATCATCCCCGCGAGCACCGCGCTCGTCACGGGCTTTTGATTGAGTTGGGCCGCGGCCCCCTCAACCTCGACCGAAATCGCCGACAGCGCGCCGTGGGCGAGCTGGCCGACGAGCGACCCAAGCTTTTCGGCGAGCGCCATATAGGGTTTCAGCTTCGGCGCTTCCTCCGCCGACAGGCTCGGCACGTTCAGCGCATTGGTGATGCCGCCAGTCACCAGATAATCGGCCATTTGTTCGGCGACTTGCAAAGCCACATTAACCTGCGCCTCGGTGGTCGATGCGCCCAAATGGGGCGTGGAGACGAACCCCGGCGTGCCGAACAGCGGCGATTCCTTGGCCGGTTCAGTCTGGAACACATCGAGGGCGGCACCGGCGATATGGCCCGAATCAAGCCCCGCCTTCAACGCCGCCTCATCGATCAGCCCGCCGCGCGCGCAATTGATGATCCGCACGCCCTTTTTGGTCTTCGCAAGGTTCTCAGCCGACAGGATGTTGCGCGTCTGATCGGTGAGCGGGGTGTGCAACGTGATGAAATCGGCGCGCGCGAGCAGATCATCGAGCGCAACTTTCTCCACCCCCAGCTCCAGCGCGCGTTCGGGGGTCAGGAAGGGATCATAGGCAATCACCTTCATCTTCAGCCCCAGCGCCCGATCCGCCACAATCGACCCGATATTGCCCGCGCCGATCAGGCCCAGCGTCTTTGACGTGAGTTCCACCCCCATGAAACGGTTCTTCTCCCATTTGCCAGCCTGCGTGCTCGCGTCGGCTTCCGGCAATTGGCGGGCGAGCGCG
>DHHS01000135.1:6581-7548 GCA_002403415.1 Sphingomonas sp. UBA4766
TGGCGGGCGAGCGCGAACATCAGCGCGATGGCATGTTCGGCGGTCGTGATCGAATTGCCGAACGGGGTGTTCATGACGACCACGCCCTTGGCGCTGGCAGCCGGAATATCGACATTGTCGACGCCAATCCCGGCACGGCCAATGACTTTCAGGTTGGTCGCGTGGTCCAGGATCGCTTTTGTCACTTTGGTCGAACTGCGGATGGCAAGGCCGTCATACTGGCCGATGATCGCCATCAATTCTTCGGGAGTCTGGCCAGTGATTTCATCAACCTCGACACCGCGTGCGCGGAAGATAGCGGCGGCATTGGGGTCCATTTTGTCGGAGATCAGGACTTTGGGCATGGGAATTGCCTTTCAGGAAAGGGGATAGCTGGGCGCGCGGCTGAACGCCCGAAAAGGGGGGAATCAGGCGGCCTTGGCCACCGCATAGGCCCAGTCGAGCCAGGGGCCGAGTGCGGCGATATCGGCGGTGTCGACCGTTGCCCCGCACCAGATGCGCAGGCCCGGCGGCGCGTCGCGGTAACCGGCGACGTCAAAAGCCGCGCCTTCCTTCTCAAGTGCCGCTGCCATCGCCTTGATGAAGGCCTCATCGGCCCCCGCGACGGTGAGGCAAACGCTGGTCTTCGACCGTGTAGCCGGATCGCCCGCCAGATGGCCGAGCCAGTCGCGCGTCGCCACAATCGCGTCGAGCGCGGCGGCATTGGCATCAGAGCGTGCGATCAGACCGTCGAGCCCGCCCAGCGTCTCCGCCCATTCGAGCGCGAAGATCACATCCTCCACGGCCAGCATGGACGGCGTGTTGATCGTCTCGCCCTTGAACACGCCCTCGGCAAGTTTGCCCTTGGAGACGAGGCGGAAAACTTTCGGCAGCGGCCAGGCGGGGGTGTAGCTCTCCAACCGTTCCACCGCGCGGGGCCCAAGGATGATGACGCCGTGCGCGCCTTCGCCGCCCAGCACTTTCTGCC
>DHHS01000093.1 GCA_002403415.1 Sphingomonas sp. UBA4766
GGCGGCGCGGCCTGTTCCTCGACCACGGCCTCGCCCTCGCCGGGGCGGCCCAGCACGCGGCGGCGCTTCACCTCGACGACCACAGTGTTCGAGCGGCCATGGCTGAAGCTTTGCTTCACCTTGCCGGTTTCGACCGTGCGCTTGAGGCCCAATGGCGCGCGCATGCCCAGTTTCGGCTTGTCGTTGTCGGTGTCACTCATCAGCTTGCCCAAAATCCTCAGATATTCTCAACGACGTCGCGCGTCGCCGTGCCAATCGCCAACGCCGTTGCGCCTTGCGAAGATGTTTCGCAAGCCGCGCCAGCCAGCTCGGGTCCGATATAGTGCAGCCAGCGGTCAAGCGCAGCGCGCAACCGCCCGGCAGCACCGGGGTTGTTAATCCCGAGATGTACCACATTTTCGCGCCCCAGCGCTATCGACAATATCGCCCGCGACAACGGCACCACGATGCCGCGCAACGCCGACCCTTCCGCCTCGCTCCCCACGCGCCATGCCTGATCGAGCTTGCGCGAGCCATCGGCACCCGCATCGCTTGCATGCAGCAACAGCCGAATCGAGCCCCCGCGCGCGGCCTTGTCGATCCGTTCATGGCCGATCACGACATGCCCGGCCTTCGCTTCCAACCCGAGCCGGTCGAGCACCACACGCTCCAACTGCGCGGCAATCAGCGCAGGCAGGTCGGCGGGCAGTTGGAACTCACCCGTTTTGAACGCGCGGGTCAGCACGCCCTTCAGCCTGCCCTTAGCGATAGCCACCTCAAGCTCTGCGCGCACCACTCCGATCCACGCACCGCGCCCCGGCGCCTTGGCGCGCACATCGGGCAAGACTTGACCCTGCGGCCCCAGCGCCAGGCGGATCAGCACGTCGCGTTCCGCCCGTGCGCCCGTCAGGACGCACTTGCGGACCGGCCCGCGATCATCGTCGCAATTGTCGGCGTCTAGCGGCTCATTGTGAGGATTCCGCATGAGCGTCCTCCCCGGCCTCATCCGCGAACCAATGCGCACGGGCAGCCATGATGATTTCATTCCCCTGCGCTTCGGACAGGTTGTATTCGGCGAGCACGCCGCCCTTGTCCTCTTGCCGCTTGCTATCGGCATCGGCCCGGCGACGGGGTTCGGCACGCTTTTTCTGCACCAGCTCGTCGGTCGCGAGATCGGCCAGATCGTCCAGCGTCTTGATGCCCGCCTTGCCCAGTGTCACCAGCATCGCTTCCGTCAGATAGGGCATGGTCGCCAGATCATCCTCGACGCCAAGCTCGCGGCGCAGCGCACGATTGGCTTCCTCACGCCGTTCCAGCGCTTCCGTCGCGCGATTTTGCAGCTCGGCGGCGATTTCGTCGTCCAGCCCCTCGATCGAGGCGATTTCGTCAAGTTCGACATAAGCGACTTCTTCAAGACTGCCAAACCCTTCCGCCACAAGCAATTGCGACAGCGTTTCGTCGACGTCGAGCTCGTTCTGGAACATTTCGGAGCGCTCGATGAACTCGCGCTGGCGCTTTTCGCTCGCGTCCGCCTCGGTCAAAATGTCGATCGCCTTACCGGTCAACTGCGACGCGAGCCGAACATTTTGGCCGCGGCGGCCAATGGCGAGGCTGAGCTGATCGTCGGGGACGACGACTTCGATCCGGTCCTCCTCTTCGTCGATCACGACGCGGCTGACGTTGGCGGGCTGCAGCGCATTGACCACAAAGGTCGCAGTGTCGGGTGACCAGGGAATGATGTCGATCTTTTCGCCCTGCATTTCCTGCACTACGGCCTGCACCCGGCTGCCCTTCATGCCGACGCACGCGCCGACGGGGTCGATCGAGCCGTCATGACTGATGACGCCGATCTTGGCACGGCTGCCCGGATCGCGCGCCGCCGCCTTGATCTCGATGATGCCATCATAGATTTCGGGCACTTCCTGCGCGAACAGCTTTTTCATGAAATCGGGATGCGCGCGGCTCAGGAAAATCTGCGGCCCCCGGTTTTCGCGCCGCACCGACAGGATCAGGCTGCGCACGCGGTCGTTGACGCGCACGACTTCGCGCGGGATCTGCTGATCGCGGCGGATGACACCCTCGGCCCGGCCAAGATCAACGACAACATGGCCAAATTCTACCCGCTTGACGACGCCGGTGATGATTTCGCCCATCCGGTCCTTGAACTCTTCATATTGCCGCTCGCGCTCGGCGTCGCGGACCTTTTGGAAGATCACCTGCTTGGCCGCTTGCGCGGCGATGCGCCCAAATTCGATCGGCGGCAGCGGATCAACGATGTAATCGCCCACCACCGCGCCCGGCTGAAGCTTTTGCGCCTCCTTCAAGTTCACTTGCTTGAAGTAATCGTCAACCGCCTCCACCACTTCAACGACGCGCCACAGCCGCAAGTCGCCGCTTTGCGGGTCGAGTTTGGCGCGAATGTCGTTCTCTGCGCCATAGCGGGCCCGCGCCGCCCGCTGGATCGCGTCCTCCATCGCTTCGATCACGATGGCGCGGTCTATCAGCTTTTCCTTCGCAACCGCGTCCGCAATCGCGATCAATTCGGCCTTGTTGGCGGAAATGGCAGTGGCCATCAGTCTTGTTCCTCTGTTTCAATATCTTGTTCGTCGGCGCCCGCCATCGACAAGGGTTGCGTCGCGGCCAGCAATTTGTCGGTGAACAGCAATTTCGCATCCGCCACCTGGTCGAGCGTAATCGTCATTACCGCGTGCTTCTTCACATCAATCGCGATGCGCCCGTCGCTCGCGCCGATCAGCACGCCGGTCAATTGCTTGCGGCCATCGACCGGCGCGGTCAGGTGGATGCGCGCGTCATGCCCCTTCCAATCCTCAAAATCTGCAAGCCGTGTCAGCGGACGGTCGATGCCGGGCGAGCTGACTTCCAGCCGATAAGCTTCATCAATCGGGTCGCGCCCGTCCGCTTCCAGCGCGTCGAACACATCCGAAATCCGCCGCGACAGCGCCGCGCAATCATCAATCGTCAACTGGCGTGTGGTCGGGCGCTCGGCCATCACT
Source organism: Sphingomonas sp. UBA4766 (assembly GCA_002403415.1). Classification (GTDB taxonomy): domain Bacteria; phylum Pseudomonadota; class Alphaproteobacteria; order Sphingomonadales; family Sphingomonadaceae; genus Sphingomonas. Next base: position 2,994 of record DHHS01000093.1, read on the forward strand.
TGCAGAGTCAGGTCGCCCGCGCCGCCGAACATCTTGACGCGCACGAGATCGAAGCCGAGCGCCTTCGCCTCGGGCTCGATCAATGCCGTCAATCGGGCGATATCCGCCAAGCCAGTCTCTCCAAATCACAAGCCAACCGCGCCGCCGACCCCGTTGGGGCCGACCTCCGCAGCGTTACCGATGTAGAGAAAGCGCACGCCTCCTTTAGGCGCATCGGGCCATGCTGGCAAGTGAATTGCTGACTCGCCCTGGCTTGTGCGTCACGACGGGTTGTGCTGGTCGAGAAACGCGCTGACGCGGTTCAGGAAATCCGTCTCATTGACATCGCTGGCAAAGCCGTGGCCCTCATCCTTGTAAATCACGTACTCATGAGGCTTCCCGGCGAGCGTCAGGGCCTGATGGAATTTGGCGGACTGGCTCATCGGCACATTGTCATCGTCCGATCCGTGCGCGATCAACAGCGGCATCGCCAATTTTGCAGGGACGAACAGCGGCGACACGGTTTTCAGATCAAAACCGGTATCGCCCTGCACCCGGCTACGCCAGTTTCGAAAATACTTGCTGGCCGAAAAGCTTTTGCGATCATAGCGCAGCATCGCCCCGACATCCGAAATGCCGGCAAAGCTGATTGCGCAGCGATAAAGCTCCGGGCTTTTGACGCTCGCCCATAGCGCCGCATAGCCGCCGAATGACGCCCCCATGATGCAAACGCGCTTGGGATCGGCGACCCCTTGCGCGGTAAGCCATTTGGCGCCGTCGTCGATATCATCCTGCATTGCCCGACCCCATTGGCCATAGCCCGCCTTCACATAGTCGACGCCATAGCCGGTCGAGCCACGATAATTGGGCTGGAGCACGGCATAACCCTTTGCCGCCAGAAACTGCACCCATGGGTCATAGCCCCAACTGTCGCGGACAAAGGGGCCGCCATGCGGCATGACGATCAGCGGCAACCCCTTTTCCGGCTTGCCGACCGGCAGCGTGAGATAGGCCGGCACCTCCATCCCGTCGCGCGCGCGGTAGCTGACCGCCCGCATCGGCGCGAGCAGCTTGCCCCCCATTTTGCCATAGGGCGCCGCAGCGATATCAAGCGCGCGGTTCGGACGGTCGTAAAGCAGATATTCCGGCGGGCGATCCGCTGAGCTGCTCACAATCAACATCTGTGCCCCATCGACGCTGCGCGAGATGACGCGGTTCGTCGCGTTGGGCACCGCCTTGTCCAATCCGGCCTGAATCCTGCGCATTTCGGGATCAAGCCAGTGGATGCGCGGCCGATCATCGACATATTCGATCGCGCGCGGCGCACCGTCAGCGCCGAATATGACATCGTCGAGGTCGACGGTGGGATGTTCCCATACCACTTCACCCAGCGTCGCCTTTTTGAAGTCATAGCGGAACAACGCCAGCCGCCCATTTTTGTTGGTCGCCGTCGCATAGCCAATATCGCTGCCGCCAACGGCGTGGAAATCCGTGATGTTATCGTCGTCGCTGAAGGTGCCGTTGATCCAGCGTTTGAAAGTCTCGCCATCCTTTTCACGATAAACCATCCACCAGCGGCCATCTTCGACGCCGATTGCGCCCCGCACGACGCCCTGTTCGTCGGCAAACCAGTCCCACACATGATCGCGCGCCTCGGCGACCTTTTTGTGCTTGGCCGTCGCAAGATCGAACCGATGCACGCTTGGGTAATCATAGGGCGTCGTTTGCATCGCGACGAGGACATATGCGCCCGCCGGATCGACATAGACGATGTCGTCCCCCGAAAACCCCATCTCCCCAAGCGCCAGCCACGAGAATTTGCGCGTCGCCAGATCAAACATCGCAAGGCGCGTCAGATAGACAGGCTCACCGTTGAAAGTGCTGGACTGGCCGAAACTGAGCAACAACCGCCCCGGCCCGGCCCATCGGAAAAAGCGCAAGGTCTGCTTCATCGGCAGCGCGAAATTCTGCACCTCGGGCTTGCCGTCCCGCGTGACCGTGACAACGACGAGCAGAGGCTTGCCCCCGGCTACCGAACGCGCCGCATAATGCTTGCCATCGGGCGCGAGCTTGGGCTGTTCCATAAAGGGTTTGGCGGCGAGGTCGGCGGCCCCCGGTTTGGCGAGCGTCGCGCCGCTGGCTTGCGCGGTTGCGGTTGCGGTCGTTGGCGTCTGACCCTGCGGTGCGCCATATGCCGATACGGCAACCCCGGTGAACGCCGCCATCGTCAACGCCGCAACACGGCGCCCCAACCGCTGAATCATGCTGCAACCCCCTCTTTTTTCTTGGCATTGGATAGCGCATGTTACGGTTCGGCAAAAGGCGTCCCAAACTTGAATCAACGCGGAGAGAGGATCAATGACGTTGCAACATCGCTTGAAGATGTTCGGGATTGTCCTGTTGGGTGGCTGCGCGGCCCCCGGCTCGGCGGGTGCCGAACCTGCGTTGCCCTTCAAGACTGAAATCATTGCCGATTTCGACGCACCCTGGGCGATGGCGTTTCTGCCCGACGGCCGGATGCTGGTGACCGAAAAACGCGGGCAATTGCTGCTCGTCGCCGCCGATGGCAAAGCGCGACAAGTGGTCAGCGGCACGCTGCCCGTCGACTTTGCCGGGCAAGGCGGGTTGATGGACGTGGTGCCAGCCCCCGGTTTTGCGATCAACCATCTGGTGTATTTCAGCTTTTCGGAGCGCGGACCCGGCGGCAAGGGCGTGGTGCTGGCGCGCGGGCGGCTGGTGGAATCGGGCAACGCCCGGCTCGAAGCCGTCGAAGTGCTGCACCGCGCCACCCCCTATCTGCCTGGCAATGGACATTATTCGGGCCGCATCGCCTTTTCGCCTGACGGCAAATATCTGTTCTACGCTAATGGCGAGCGCCAGAAGTTCACGCCCGCGCAAAACCCCAAAATGTCGCTGGGCAAGGTGTTGCGCCTCACCCTCGACGGCAAGGCGGCGCCCGGCAATCCGCTGGCGGCAAAGGGGTTTGATCCAGCGGTCTGGAGCTATGGCCACCGCAACATCCTGGGCCTTGCCTTTGATGCGCAGGGGCGGCTGTGGGAGCAGGAAATGGGGCCAGAGGGCGGCGATGAGGTCAATCTGATCGCGCCGGGCAAGAATTATGGCTGGCCGCGCGTGTCGAACGGCCGCAATTACGGCGCGACCACCGATGACATCCCCGATCACAAACCCGGCGACGGCTATGAACCGCCCAAGTTATCGTGGAATCCGGTGATCTCGCCGGGCGGGCTGATGATCTATTCGGGCAAGTTGTTTCCCAAATGGCGCGGCGATGCGTTCATCGGCGGGCTGTCGTCACATGCGCTGATCCGCGTTGACCTGAACGGTGCGGCAGCGGCAAAGGGCGATCAATGGGCGATGGGCGCGCGCATCCGCGATGTCGAGGAAGGACCGGATGGCGCCATCTGGGTGCTGGAGGATGGCGGCGGCGGATCGCAGGGGCGGCTGCTCAAGCTGACGCCGCGCGGCTGACCGGCACCCGCTTGCCCTTTGTGCGGCTGGTCAAGTGGAAGCAGTAGCAGCGGTCGCAGCGATAGGGATAGAGCGCAAACGGCGCTGCGGCGGCGGCCTGTGCGGCTGCATCCCCGCTGGCGAACCGCGCCTTGCGCACGCAAATGCTCTGCCGGGTGCGGATCGCCGCTATCCCCGCACGATCAAATAGTTCATCCGCGCCGACGCAATCGGGCGGTCGCGCTCATCCTGCCAGGCATGGGCCTCGACATTGGCGACTCGGGTGCCCAGGCGGGTTACGATCCCCAGCGCGCGCGTCTCCTTTTCGCGCCCGCCGCGCATGAAATCGACGGTAACGTTGATCGGCTTGACCTGACTGTCCGCCCCTCCCTCCGCCGCCAGCGCATGGCGGAGCGAGGCAATTGCCGCCACCTCGAGCAACCCGCCCAGCGCGCCACCGTGCAGAAATCCGGGCCGCCCCATCACGGCGGTTGAATAGGGCATCATCAGCACCGGCGGCCCGCCATCGCCCGCCTCCTCGATCAGCCCGAGCGCATCGGCGTAAGGGGGAAGCTTCACGGCTGCACCTCGGTAAACATGAACGTGCCCGCGACATGGGCCAGCGGATCGGCGGGGTCACCATCATGCGCCTGCCCGCGCACGAACGAGATCGCGCGGGTGATGCGGTAACACTCGCCCCGGCCGAACACGGTATTGCCGGGCCGGGCAGGCCGCAAATAATCGATCCGCAAGTCAAGCGTCGCATGCGCGCGAAACGCGCCCAGCTTCAGCCACACGCCCAGGCTGGTCGCCATGTCCATCATGGCGAGGATCGGGCCGGACGCCAGCACGCCGCTAGCCTCATCGCCGATCAGCGCAGGGTTATAGGGCAGCGCCAGTTCGGCCCAGTCCGGTCCATGCGCGTGATAGTCAACGCCGAGCAGGCCGCCATGGGCGCGCTTGCCAAAGTGCATGAACAGGCGGGGGTCAAACGGCGTGTCGCTCATGCGCGCCGCTCTACACAGAGGCGGCGGCCAATGCCAAGCTTTCAGCGAATTAACTCTGACGGGGCCATGGTCGCGCTTATCCTCTGGTTCCACCTTGAAGAGGGAGAGCAACGATGGGAACGTTTGGTATCGACATTGGTCAAATCGCGGAACTTGGCACGCAAGTGGCCCTCACTGGCGCGATTCGCATGGGCGAAATGGTTGCCGATGATGTGTTCGAACTCATCGTCGCGATCGCGGTGATCGTTTACGAAGCGGACCCCGGCCTTTTCTGATCATGTCCGACACGGTGACGAGCGATGCCATCCTCTGGGCGGCGCAAGCGGATTCGGCGGAGCTGGCGCGCGACTGGCGTGCGAGCCCGCCACATCGACGCGCAATGAATCTGCTTGACGGACTGCGCGGGATGTCGGCCGGCACGGTCGCCGATGCCGTGACATCGCTGTTGATCGACCCCGATTGGGTGCAGCAGCTTATGGCACCGCTGGTCACTGCACTTGCGCAAAATCCGTGGATCGACCCCCCCTTGCGATTCAGCCGTGATGCGCTGCGCACGGGCGCGATCCTGATTGACCATCCGGCCGCGACGATTACGGCAGCGATTCTGTCGGCGGCGGTGCTGCGCGCGCAACCGCGGCCAAGCACCGTGGTCGTGCCGGGACGGCTGACGGTGGTGCGCTATCATCGCAGCGGGGGTGCTACGCTGTTGTTATGGCATGCCGGGCGCGAACATGCCGATTTTTCGGCCGCCACTGCGTCGCCCGCGCAACCCGCAGGCGCGGTGCGGTTGAGCGATGGGCTGGTGCGGCGGATCGACGGGCGCACACATGGCCAGTTGATCGAAGACGCGCAGGCCGATGTCGTCACGCTGACCGCCAACATCCGGGCGGACAGTGCTACGCTGATGCGCGAATATGCAATCGACGACGGTCGACTGGTGCGGGTGGCGGCGATCGACGATTCTGCATCCCGAACGCAAATGCTGGCCGCCTATCTGCGCGAGGCGGGTCGCACGGACGCCGCCGCAGCGTTCGCCCGCGCCAGCCATGACCCCGCGCCGTTCGTGCGCTGGGCTGTGATGCGCGAATGGCTCGCGCTCGATGCGGCCAGTGCGCTGCCCCGGCTGCGCGAGATGCTCGACGATCCAAACAGCGAAGTGCGCGCCGCCGCCGGGCGGACGATGCCGCTGGTCGCAGCGCAAATGCTATGCCCCGCCTGATCGATCCGGGCGACGCGCCCGCCATTACGCTGGACCAGGCGATCGACACCTTGGCTGCCAGCACCATCGATGTCCGCGATGAGGACGCGCTGGCGAGCCTTGGCCCGCTGCTCGCGCAATTGGGCCGTAACGACCGGTTTCTGGGCGATCTGGCAATTACCGAGTTGAAGGACCGGCACCAGCGCCAGCAGCGCAACAGTTACGGCGCGCAAGTGATGATTTTGCGCCCCGGCGATGGGCGGTTCATCATCCGCGCCAATTTCTGGCCTGCGTCCAATGACGCGTTGTTCCGCGCCAGCGGACCGCGCGCATTCTTCTATGGCTTTGCGCACGACCATAATTTCCCATTCCTGACCTGCGGCTATTCGGGGCCGGGCTATTGGAGCGAGGATTTCGAGGTCGAGGACGCCGATGGCGATCAACCGCTGCTCCGCTTTGCCGGGCGGACCCGGCTCGATCCCGGCCGCCTTATGCTGTACCGTGCGCACTATGACGTGCATGTGCAGCACCCGCCCGACGCGCTGTCGGTGTCGCTCAACATCCTGGCACAGCACCCCGCACAGAAGTGGCGCGATCAGCGCCACTATGACGTTTCGCGGGGCACTGTCGTGCGCGCGATGACAACCGCGCCATCCGAGGTGCTGATCGCGCTGGCAGTGCATTTCGGCGGCGGCAATGGGATCGATCTGGCGACCTCGTTCGCCACCCAACACCCTTCCCCCCGGATGCGCGCGACCGCCGCCGCTGCCCTTGCCGGCGGCAGTTGATCCGAAACGGAGTCAATCACCATCGCCGGGCCGGTCGTGCGGGCTAGAGTGACGTCATGTTGTCTGCCTGCCTCGCCCTTGACCGGCCCAGCCTTGCCGATGCGCTTGCAGATCGCGGCATCAGAACGGTGACCGCCCCGCATGATGCGCCGTTGCTGATCGGCGATGGCAGCACCTGTCCATCGGGAGCTCCGATGCCAAAAGGGCAGCAGCAGTGGCCGCACGCGCTCCTCCTCGTCGTCGATGGCGACGAAGATGCGGTGATCGCCGCGATTGACTCCGGCGCCGATGATGCCACGCGCGCCGATGCGAGTGATCAACTAATCGCCGCACGTGCAGCCTCGCTGATCCGGCGCAGCGTTCCGCGCCACTTGACGCTCGGCGATCTCGTGATTGACCTGGTGGAGCGGCAAGTCTGGCGGGCGGCACGCGCGATTGATCTAAGGCCGCGCGAATTTCGGCTGTTACGGGTGCTGGCTGAGCGGCCCAGCCAGACCGTTGATCGGGCGACCTTGCTCAAAATGGTATGCGGCATCGGCTTTGATCCGGGCACCAACGTACTCGACGTCCATGTTTCGCGGTTGCGCGCCAAGCTTGACCGGGGCTTTGCCAACCCACTGCTCGTGACGGAAAAAGGGGTTGGCTATCGACTGGCCGCTGCGCCAGCCCCAACTTCGCGCCCGACTTCGCGATTGATGCACGCACGCTAGCCGGTTAGCCTGCTCCCAAATTACCATAAAAGGGGAGAGGATTTATGCACCCCAGCATGCACGCAGCGGCCACACCCGACAAACCCGCGCTGATCGTCGCCGAAACGGGTGAAACCATCAGCTATGCCGCCCTTGATGCCGCGTCCAACCGCGCCGCACACCTGTTTCGCATCGCCGGGCTGGCCAGCGGCGACACGGTCGCGCTGTTGCTCGACAATATCCCCGCGTTCTTCGGACTGGTGTGGGGCGCGCAGCGCGCCGGGCTGTTTTACGTGTGCATCCCCGCCAAGCTCACGGCACCCGAAGTCGAGTATATCGTGCGCGACAGCGGCGCGCGGCTGATTATTGCCTCGGCCGCGATGCAGGGGGTAGCCGAAGCGCTCACCGACCTGCTTTCCGATGTTGCGCGCTACGTCATTGGCGGCGATGCGCGCGGCTGGGCGCGGTGGGAGGATGCGGTCACCCCGCTTCCCGATAGGCCGATTGCCGATGAGCGCGCAGGCACCGACATGCTCTATTCCTCTGGCACCACGGGGCGGCCAAAGGGGGTCCGCGTCGCCCTGCCCGAAGATCCGGCGATTGCCGCGCCGAATGTGCTGGTGATGCTGGCCAGCGCGCTTTACGGAATTGGGGCGAACAGCATCTACCTCTCACCCGCGCCGCTCTATCACGCCGCGCCCTTGCGCTGGTCGATGACCGTCATGCGCCACGGCGGCACGGTGGTGATGATGGAGCATTTCGAACCCGAGGCCGCGCTAGCCGCGATTGAGCGCTACCGCGTGAACACCAGCCAATGGGTGCCGACCCATTTCGTGCGGATGCTGAAACTCGATGCGGCGACCCGGGCGCGCTATGACCTGTCCACCCTGAAGGTTGCGATCCATGCCGCTGCCCCCTGCCCCATTCCCGTCAAGGAAGCGATGATCGACTGGTGGGGGCCAGTGCTCTATGAATATTATGCCGGTTCTGAAGGGAACGGACTGACCACGATCGATTCCGCGCAGTGGATGACGCACAAGGGCTCGGTCGGTAAGGCCGCCTATGGCCAACTCCATATATGCGACGATGCCGGCGCAGAATTGCCGCCGGGTGCGGAAGGCCTGATCTATTTCGGCGGCGGCGGCGCGTTTGAATATCACAATGACCCCGCCAAAACGGCCGAAGCGCGCCACCCGCAGGGGTGGACGACGCTAGGCGATATCGGCCGGGTGGATCAGGAGGGGTATCTTTACCTCACCGACCGCAAGAGCTTCATGATTATCTCCGGCGGGGTGAACATCTATCCGCAAGAGATTGAGAACCGGCTCATCACCCATCCGCGCGTTGCCGATGTCGCGGTCATCGGCGGCCCCTGCCCCGATATGGGCGAGCGGGTGATCGCGGTGGTTCAGCCGGTCGACATGGCCGATGCGGGCGACGCGCTCGCCGCCGAGTTGACCGCATGGTGCCGCGCCGAACTCTCGGGGGTCAAGACTCCGCGTCAGATCGACTTTGCCGCTGAATTACCACGCGCGCCGACCGGCAAGCTCTACAAGCGGTTGTTGCGCGATCGCTATTGGGGGAATAGCGACAGTCGTATCGTTTGAATGCGTCCCCGCCCAGAGAGGAACCGAGAGCCATGGAAAACCGCATCCGCATCAGTGTCGCCGACCATGTCGCCGATGTGAAATTAACCCGTGGCGACAAGATGAACGCACTCGACCCGGAAATGTTCGCGCAGATCGCCAATGCGATCGACCAGATTGAGCATATGCCACAGGTCCGCTGCGTCGTGCTGTCGGGCGAGGGGCGCGCGTTTTGCGCCGGGCTCGACATGGCGAGCATGGCATCCGGCGGGACCGGCGCGTCGCTGGCGGAGCGCACCCATGGCCTTGCCAATGGCCCGCAGCACGCCGCCTGGGGCTGGCGCACGCTTGCGGTGCCGGTGATTGCGGCCGTCCACGGAGTGGCCTTTGGCGGGGGTTTTCAGATCATGTCGGGGGCCGACATCCGCATTGCCGCCCCCCATACCCGCTTTTCGATCCGCGAAGTGCATTGGGGGCTGGTGCCCGATATGGGCGGGCTGGCGCTGTGGCGAGGGCTGGCGCGCGATGATGTGCTGCGCGAGCTGACCTATACCGCGCGCGAGTTTGACGCCGATGAAGCGCTCGCGCTCGGCTTTGTGACGCGGGTAGTAGCGGATCCCTATACCGAGGCGCATGCGCTCGCCGCGCAGATCGCCGCCCGCAATCCAGAGGCGGTGCGCGGCTCGAAAAAGCTTTTCAACCTGCAACCCGATCTCGACAGCGCCGCCATTCTGCAGGCCGAAAGCGACGTGCAACTCGGCGTGATCCGCCGTCCCAATCAGGTCGAAGCGGTCATGGCGAACATGCAGAAGCGCGCCGCTGTGTTTGTGGATTAACGGCGGCGCACGCGCGAGGGGAGCACACAACCGCATTGGGGCGGCATCGCCGAACAACCCAATCCGGGGCGCGATGCGACGGAGCCCGGTCGCCGCCTCGCCCGCCCGACCCCAAGAATTCGAAATACTTCCCGACCAAATGTTGCAATTGCTACATCCGATTGACGCTCTCAAATTGGATCGGAAACGGCAATGTCATCGAACACAATTTCGACCGCTGCTTCTGATTGGCGACAGTTGCGCGTCTGTAAAATCGTCCAGGAAAGCGCTGTAATTAAGTCATTTTACTTCGAATCTGTGGATGGAGAGCCGGTCTCGATCCACCGCGCCGGACAACATTTGCCGATTCGCTTGCCCCAACCCGACGGTGAGCCACCCCTATTGCGCACGTATACGGTTTCGATTGCCCCCTCTGCCGCGCAACTGCGCATCAGCGTGCGCAAACTTGGTGTCGGTTCAAGCTATCTGCATGAAACAATTGCCGTCGGCGACATCATTGAGTGCCGCGCGCCAGCGGGCGACTTTATTATCGACACCGCCCCCGCGCACCCGGTCGTGATGATTGCAGCAGGCGTGGGGATCACACCGATACTGGCGATGATCGGCCACCTTGTCGATGAAGGCGAACGCACCGGCGCGATGCGGCCCATCACTTTCTTTTATGCCGCCCGCAACAGGGCCGAGCGCGGCTTTGATGGCGAGCTGGCCGATCTTGCCCAGCGGTCAAAGGGCAAATTGACGATCATCCGCTTGCTTCAGGATACTGAAGGCGCGGCGATCGGTGACGATTATGAGGAACAGGGCATTCTGTCGCCCGCCATTCTGGAAAAATATCTGGGCTTTCAGCTCTATGACTTTTACCTATGCGGTCCGCCTGGCTTTATGCAGGCGGTTTATGACGCGTTGACCAGTCACGGCGTTGCCGATCATCGCATTTTCGCCGAAGCCTTTGGCCCAGCCTCGCTCAAGCGGCAGCTTGCCCCCGGCCCGCAACCGCAAACGTCAATACCCTCGACGCTGCCGGTCGATATCGTCTTTAACGCGGCGGGCGACACCGGCGTCTGGGCGCCGGGCGCCGGGAGTTTGCTCGAATTCGCCGAAAGCGCGGGGCTGACGCCCGAATTCGGATGCCGCGTGGGTGCCTGTGGCGCGTGCAAGACCAAGCTGGTCGCCGGTGACGTCGCCTACATCCGGGAAACTTCGGCTGCACATGCTGATGATGAAGTGCTAATCTGCAGTGCAGTGCCCGCTGCCGCTGCCGAGGGGGCTGTCAACAAACTCGTTCTCGCAATTCGTTAAACCCAGCAAAGGTGGGGTATCATGACCGAACGCGCACCAATCACACTCAGCCGGTTTGTCGGGGGCGATTCCGGGCAATGGAAAATCACGTCGATCTGCGAATTTCGCGGCGCAGGCCTGCCCATGGCAAAGTTTCTGGCGATTGATACCGATTCGGGGCCCGGTGCGCCGGCGTGGACCTTGCTCGGCGCGGGCAGCAACCTGCGCTACACTACCGCAACCGAGTTGGTCGAAATCCGGGCCAAGCAGGAGGGCCTGGGACGTCCCGCCTCGACCCGGGCGGCGCTGATCCCGATCCGCAAATCGGCTGAATGGTGGGAAATGGCACAGGATGAGCGGCGCTCCGTTTATGAACGTGGATCTCATTTGCCGATCGGGCTTGATTACCTGCCCGGCGTCGCGCGCAAACTATATCATTCGCGCGACCATGGTGAAGCGTTTGATTTCCTGACCTGGTTCGAATTCGCGCCCGATCAGGAAGAAGCGTTCGACCATATGCTGATCCGGTTGCGTGCCTGCGCTGAATGGGAATTTGTCGACCGCGAAGTCGATATCCGACTGACGCGCGTCAAAGCATGACGCCGTCACCACGCACCTGCCACCGGGCGAGCGCGGCGCGATAGTCACCGGGCAGCGCGGTTGCCCCGCCCGCGCTGCTCATCACCACCACGGTGTCGCACGTCGCAATGGGCTGGCCATGCTGGAACGCGGCGGACAGGATCGTCCAGCTCCGCGTGCCGACCGCGCCGATGCCGCTTGCGACCACGACATCGGCGGGAAAATGTCCCTCGCCCAGATAGTTGATAACGACTTGCGCGACCAGCCAGCGCGCCTGCGCTCGCCAGGCGTCCAGGCCCGACGCTTGGTTAAACTTGATGCGCCCGCTCTCCAGAATCGCGGCCATGCCGACATTGTTGATATGGCCAAGCACATCCAGGTCCTGAAACCGGGTCTGAATCACCTCGTGATGCGGATAGGCGTCGGGCGACAGCCGCCAAGGCTCGGGGCGGGGCATGGCAGCGCTCAGAGCCCGGCCGCAAACAGGTCAAGCTTGCCGAGCGGTACCCCCTTCATCCGCAAAATTGCGTAGATCATCGAGAGGTGAAAGGCGATGTTGGTGGTTGCAAACACGCTCAGCCAATGGCCGGCGGGTAATGTCGGCGTGATCGTATCAGTAAGCTGAACAGTGAGCGCTACATCGTCACGGCCCGCGAATTGCTCTGGCGTCAGCTGTCCGAGAAAGGCGAGTGCGTCGGCAAGGGCCGCGTGGAAGCCTGCGGCGTCGAGATCAGCCGTGATCGCCTCGGGCACGGGTACATCGGCGACGCGCGCGGGCCAGCTTCGCGCGAAATTGGCAACGACCATCAGCTGGAAGCCAAGTGGATGCATGTCGTCGTGCAAGCGCCAGCCGAGCATCTCAGCCTCGCTGATACCATTGGCGGCGGCAAAGTCGCACGCCTTGGTGAGTAAGTGCCCGGCCGTGACGAGGTGCCGACGGTAGAGATCGACGAACGTGAAGAGCGAGACGGTCATGCGGAAGCTCCAAGCAAGAAAAATGCTCGGCCCGGGATTCAGTCCCGGGCCGTCAGGCGGCGGGTCAGCACCGTCCGCCGCGCTGGCGGAAGTTCGGGTGCAGCCTGCGCCCGGATTAGCTCAGCGCGGCGCCATCCGGATCGCACCGTCGAGGCGGACATCCTCGCCATTGAAATAGCTGTTTTCCACCATCGTCAGCGCGAGGTGCGCATATTCGGGTGGATTGCCCAACCGTTTGGGGAAGGGCACCGAGGCTGCCAGCGCATCCTTCACATTTTGCGGCGCGCCGCGCATCAGCGGCGTCTCGAAAATGCCCGGCAGGATGGTGTTGATGCGAATCCCCTCCCCCATCAAGTCGCGCGCGATCGGGAGCGTCATACCAACCACGCCGCCCTTTGACGCGGAATAGGCCGCCTGACCGATCTGCCCATCTTCGGCTGCGACCGAGGCGGTCATCACCATCGCGCCGCGCTCGCCATCTTCCATCGGGTCGAGCGTCAACATCCCGGCGGCCGATTTCGCAACGCAGCGGAACGTGCCGATCAGGTTGATCTGGATCAGCCAGTCAAAGGCGGCGAGGGGGAAATGCTTGATGCTGCCATCTTCCTTTGACCGGCTGGCGGTCTTGACCGCATTGCCGGTGCCCGCGCAGCAAATCAGCACGCGCTCCTGCCCGTGCGCCGCGCGCGCCTTCGCAAAGCCCGCATCGACGCTGTCGTCGCTGGTGACGTTCACTTCGCAGAAAATGCCGCCGATTTCGGCGGCGACCGCCTCGCCTTTTTCTGCCTGCAAGTCGAAAATCGCGACCTTGACGCCCTTGGCCGCCAGCGCCCGCGCGGTCGCTTCGCCCAGGCCAGACGCGCCGCCAGTGACGACGGCGGCAACGTTATTGTCCAGTTTCATATGTGTTATCCCTAAGCTGTTAGTCGACGATCAAAGCCGTTCGATGATGGTGACATTGGCGATGCCGCCGCCTTCGCACATGGTCTGCAAGCCATAGCGGCCCCCGCGTGCGCGCAACGCATTGACCAGCGTTGCCATCAGCTTCGTCCCCGACGCGCCCAGCGGATGGCCCAGCGCAATCGCACCGCCATTGACGTTGAGTTTGGCATGATCGCCGCCCGTGTGCTTCATCCACGCCAGCGGCACCGGCGCAAACGCTTCATTGACTTCATAAAGGTCGATGTCGTCGATGCTCAGCCCTGCGCGCTTCAGCGCCTTGTCAGTCGCAAACAGCGGTTCTTCCAGCATGATGACCGGGTCACCGCCCGTCACCGTCAGGTTCACGATCCGCGCGAGCGGGGTCAGCCCATGTTCTTTGAGCGCCGCTTCGCTGACGATCATCACCGCGGACGCACCGTCGCAAATCTGGCTGGCATTGGCGGCGGAAATCGCACCGCCCTCTTGCAGCAGCTTGACCGAGCCGATCGACTCCAGCGTCGCGTCAAAGCGGATACCCTCGTCGCGGCGGTGCTGTTCGGGGCCGTCCGGCCCTTCGATATCGATTGCGATAATCTCGTTTTCGAACGCACCGCTTTCAGTCGCGGCCGCCGCGCGACGATGGCTTTCGAGCGCGAAGGCATCGAGCATCGCACGGTCAAACCCGTGCTTTTTCACGATCATTTCCGCGCCCATGAACTGGCTGAACATGATGCCGGGGTATTTTTCCTCCAGCCGGGGCGATTTATAATTGCCCATGCCCTCTTTCATGTGGAGCATCATGGTAGAACCCATTGGCACGCGCGTCATGCTTTCGACGCCCGACGCGATCACAACATCCTGCGTGCCCGACATCACCGCTTGTGCAGCGAACTGCATCGATTGCTGCGACGAACCGCATTGCCGGTCAATCGACACGGCCGGCACCGAATCGGGCAGGTTCTTCGCGGCGAGCACCGCGTTGCGGCCGACCTGGCCCGCTTGCTGGCCACCCTGCATCACACAGCCCATGACGACGTCATCGACGGCGGCGCCATCAATCCCGGTGCGCGCGACAATTGCGTCAAGCACAGCCGCCGCCATATCAACCGGGTGAACCCCCGCCAGTTTGCCGCCGCGCTTGCCACCTGCGGTGCGTACCGCATCCACGATATAGGCCTGTGCCATCTTTCCTCTCCTATTGTCGAAATTGGCGGCACCATTGCCTAATCGGCGCGGCTGGGCAAGGCTTGGGCGACATACCCGGTTATCGAAAGGGCGCAGATCATGGATGTTTCGCACGCCGTAGCGGCAAGGCGGTCGGTCCGCGGGTTTCGGGCGGATCCGGTCGCCCCCGGGCTGATCGAACGACTCGCGCTGGCGGCCGCGCGCGCGCCGTCGGGCGGCAATCTTCAGCCCTGGCATATCGACATTGTGGCGGGGGAGGCGATGGCGCGGCTGAAGGCGATTATGGCAGCAAAGCTGGACGCCGGGGGATTGGAAGCCGCGCAATATGACATTTATCCGCGCGCGCTAACGGGCGCTTATAAGGACCGGCGGTTTCAGGTCGGCATGGCGCTATATGGCGCGATGGGGATCGAGCGCGGCGACACTGCGGCGCGCCAACGCGAGTTCCGCCGAAATTTTGAATTTTTCGGCGCGCCCGCCGCGATTTTCTGCACCGTCGACCGGATGATGGGGCCGCCGCAATGGAGCGATCTGGGCATGTATCTGCAAAGCTTCATGCTGCTTGCGGTTGAAGCCGGGCTGGCGACGTGCGCGCAGGAATGCTGGGCGGTTTACCCGGAGACGGTGGACGCTTTTCTGGGCACGCCGCCCGAACGGATGCTGTTTTGCGGAATGGCGATTGGCTATGAAGACCACGACGCCGCCGCCAATCGGCTACGCACCATCCGTGCGGATGGTACCGAATGGCTGCGGCGGATCGACTAGTGCTTAGCCCGCCGCCGCGCGCGGACCGCCAGGGCGCCCTCCTCGGCCCCGACCACCACGACGGTGGCCACCACCGGGACGTACTCCGTCCCCACGGGCTGAGTTAGGTCGCACCCCTTCTGGACACGGACCAGCGGGGCGTCCGCCTACGGGGCGCGCACCCTGCAGGCGAGGCCCCTCAGCCCGGCTACCAGTCGGCCGCGCCTGATGCGTCGCGCGGGGCCGCGCCGGACCGCGCTGTTCGCGGTCCTCGCGCGGGGCAGGATCAGCGCCTATCACCTTTGCCCGCTGCGCTTTCAAGGCACCCGCCTGCGCCACGAAATTGTCGGGCAGCGGCTGAACCGTCAGCTTCTGGCGCGTCAGTTTTTCGATATCGCGCAAATAGGGCCGCTCATCCTCGGCGCAGAAGCTGATCGCGATACCGCTTGCGCCCGCGCGCGCGGTGCGGCCAATGCGGTGGACATATTGTTCGGGCACATTAGGCAGCTCGAAATTGACGACATGGCTGACCCCCGAAACATCGATACCGCGCGCAGCAATGTCTGTTGCAACCAGAATCTTGACCCGACCCGACTTGAACTCGCCCAGCGCCCGTTCACGCTGGCCCTGACTCTTGTTCCCGTGGATCGCGTTGGCCGCGATGCCGTTCGCGCCGAGCAGCTTCACAACCCGGTCGGCGCCGTGTTTGGTGCGGGTGAACACTAGCACCCGGTCGATCCTGGCGTCGCGCAGTGTCAGGGTGAGCAGCGCCTGCTTTTCCGCTTGCTGCACAAAAGTTACATATTGGTCGACGCGCTCGGCGGTGG
>DHHS01000027.1 GCA_002403415.1 Sphingomonas sp. UBA4766
GGATAGGTGCGCGATTTGGTGATCCAGTCGGGGCGCTGCGCCGGGCCGCCAAAGGTGGTGTCGATTACCAGCACGATCAACAGGAAGGCAAGGCTGGCGAAGACCAACCCCTTCAGCCCGCCAAAACCAAAGCCCAGCGCGCGGTCGACCGGCCCCAGCACCGACGTGCGCGTGCGCTTGCCAATCGCATGCGCGACCCATCGCCCCCCCGCATAGGAACCCCCCGCGATCAGCAGAAAGGCCAGCACCGTCGCGCCCCCCTCGGTCGCGATCCATCTTGCCAGCAGTCCCGTCATCGGCACTTGCAGCACCCGCAACGCAAATACGGTAAAAATCCAGGCGACCAGTGACAGCACTTCGGTCACAAAACCTTTGCGCGCGCCCTGCACCGCGCCGCCAATGACGAGCACGAGAACAATGATGTCGAGTGCAGTCAAACCCATTTTGTCAGCCCTTACGCCCGCGCCGAGACGCGCAGTTCCCGTTCGCTAGCCACGCCCCAGCATATGGTCAACGAAACCGTTCAGCGACTTGAACCCCGACAGCGCCAGCGATGATTTTTCGCCCGATGCGCCCGCGGGCACCAAGGCGGCCTCAAACCCCAGTTTCGCCGCCTCTTTAAGCCGCAGTCCTGGATGGGCGACCGGTCGAACCTCTCCCGACAGCGCGATTTCGCCAAAGGCAATCGCGCCGACCGGCACCGGCCGCTCGCTTAACGCCGAGATCAGCGCGGCCGCCACCGCCAGATCGGCCGCCGGATCCTGCACCCGGAAGCCGCCGGCGATGTTAAGATAGACTTCGCTGGTTGAAAAGCTGAGGCCGCACCGCGCCTCCAGCACGGCCAATATCATCGCGAGCCGCCCCGAATCCCAGCCCACCACCGCGCGGCGCGGCGTCGCCCCGCTCGCCAGACGCACGACCAGCGCCTGAATCTCAACGAGCACGGGCCGTGTCCCCTCCAGCGCCGGAAACACAGTCGTGCCGCTCACGCTCTCATCCCGCTGGGTCAGGAACAGCGCCGACGGGTTGGCGACTTCGGCAAGCCCCCCTTCCGCCATTGCGAACACCCCGATTTCCTCTGTCCCGCCAAAGCGGTTCTTGATCGCACGCAGGATGCGATACTGGTGACTGCGCTCACCCTCAAAGCTGAGCACGGTGTCGACCATGTGCTCCAGCACGCGAGGGCCGGCGATGCTGCCATCCTTGGTCACATGGCCAACCAGGACGACGGCGGTGCCGCGTTCCTTGGCAAAGCGAATCAGTTCCTGAGCGCAGGCGCGGACCTGACTCACAGTGCCCGGCGCGCCCTCGATCAGGTCGGAGTGCATCGTCTGGATCGAATCGATCACCAGCAAGCGAGGCGGTGCGCCCAGCCCCAAGGTCGTGAGGATGTCGCGCGTGGAGGTCGCCGCAGCCAGCATCACCGGCGCGCTGCCAAGGCCTAGTCGGCGCGCGCGCAGCCGCACCTGATCCGCTGCCTCCTCCCCCGAGACATAGGCAATGCTATGCCCGCCGAGCGCCAGCCGGGCCGCCGCCTGCAAAAGCAAGGTCGACTTGCCAATCCCCGGATCGCCGCCAATCAGCGTTGCCGACCCTTCGACAAAGCCGCCGCCCAGCGCGCGGTCAAGTTCGGCCAGCCCCGTCGGCAAGCGCGGCGGGAGCGCGATATCGCTATCCAGCCCCACCAAGTGCAGCGTGCGCCCACCCGCCTGCAGGCTATGCTTGGCCTGAAACGGCGTCGGCTTGGCGACGGCGTCCTCGACGAGGCTGTTCCACGCGCCGCAATCGGCACATTGCCCCGCCCATCGCGGCGACACCGCGCCGCACGCCTGACACGCATAATGTTTTTGGATTTTTGCCATGAATTTTGCCTATCCCGATTGGCGTATCAGAGTTGGAACGATAAGGGAACAGCGATAACCGCGCCGCGCTACCACGTTTGCGGCGTTGCAAAATGGCAAAGGGTGACGATTGTCCGGCTTGACGCAATTTCCTTTTGCACCGCACCCGGCTATGGGCGGGTAAGATGATGACTTCCGAACTTCGCGTTGCGCTGTTCAGCGGCAATTATAACTATGTCCGCGACGGACCGACTCAGGCACTCAACCGATTGGTCGGCTATCTGCTGGCGCAGGGCGCGTCGGTGCGGGTTTACGCTCCTACCATCGCGAAACCGGCCTTTGCACCGACCGGCGATCTGATCAGCGTGCCGTCCTTTGCCGTGCCGGGACGCAGCGAATACCGCGTGGCAATGGGCCTTCCAGCCAAGCTGCGCCGCGATCTGGAGGGCTTTGCGCCTAACCTGGTGCATGTGTCTGCCCCCGACATCCTCGGCCACCGCGCGGTAAGCTGGGCGCGGGGGCGGGATATTCCGGTGGTCGCATCGGTCCACACGCGCTTCGAGACCTATCTGCGCTATTATGGTGTCGGCTTTCTCGAACCAGCGGCGGTTGCGCTGCTGCGGCGCTTTTACCGGCGGTGTGATGCGATTCTGCCGCCGTCGCAGTCGATGGTCGACTTGCTGCGCGAGCAGCGGATGAATGGCGATATCGACATCTGGTCGCGCGGGGTGGATCGGACGATCTTCACCCCGTCAGCGCGCAGCCTGAGCTGGCGGCGCGAGTTGGGGATTGGCGATGACGAATTCGTGATCGGCTTTCTTGGTCGGCTGGTGCTGGAAAAGGGGCTGGATGTCTTTGCCGCTGTCATCACCGAATTGATGGCGCGCGGAGTGCCCCACCGCGTCATGGTGGTCGGCGAAGGGCCTGCACGCGACAGCTTTGCCCAGCATGTGCCCACGGCGGTGTTTGCGGGCTTTCAGGAAGGGGCCAACCTTGGTCGCGCCGTCGCATCGATGGATGTCCTGTTCAACCCCAGCGTCACCGAAACCTTTGGCAATGTGACGCTGGAGGCGATGGCGTGCGCTGTGCCCGTCGTTGCCGCTATCGCGACCGGCGCGTCGAGCCTCGTCGAGGACCGTGTCACGGGCCGCCTGGTCGATCCCAGCGACATTGGCGGCTATGCTGATGCGTTGGCCGCTTATGCACAGGACCGCGACCTGGCCGATACCGATGGACTGGCTGGAGAAGCAAAGGCGGGCGCCTTTGGCTGGGACGCGATCAACCAGAAAGTGATCGACAAATATCTGGCGGTGCTTGCACGCAGGGGCCGCTAACCGCTCAACCTGCGTGATGGTGCCAGTCGCCAAGCGGGACGCAAGGCGATAAGCTCTCTGCCAATGGCTGACTTGTTCTCCTCCGACCCGCCTGAGCGTCAAAAGCCCAAAAGTGGCGCACCGCTGGCCGCCGCACCGCTGGCCGAACGCCTCCGCCCGCAAATGCTTGGTGATATTGTCGGCCAGCACCACCTGACCGGGCCGGAGGGGGCCATCGGGCGCATGGTGGCGGCGGGGCGGCTGTCATCGATCATCCTGTGGGGGCCGCCGGGGACGGGCAAGACCACCATCGCCCGCCTGCTCGCCGACGCCGTCGGCATGAGGTTCGCGGCGATCTCTGCGGTGTTTTCGGGCGTCGCTGACCTGAAGCGCGGCTTTGCCGAGGCGCGCGAGCATGCGCGGATCGGCACGCGTACCTTGTTGTTCGTCGACGAAATCCACCGGTTCAATCGCGCGCAACAGGACGGTTTTTTGCCTTTTGTCGAGGATGGCACCGTCGTTCTGGTCGGCGCGACCACCGAAAATCCCTCATTCGAGCTGAACGCCGCCTTGCTCAGCCGCGCGCAAGTGCTGGTCCTTAATCGACTGGACGCAGTCGCGCTTGCTGCGCTGCTGAACCGGGCGGAGGATGTTGAGGGTCGCCCCCTGCCCCTAACCGCCGAGGCGCGTGGCGCCCTCATCGCTCATGCCGATGGCGACGGCCGGTTTCTGCTCAATCAAGCGGAGACCTTATGGTCGGTCGACCTCTCCGAACCACTCGATCCAGCGGCACTGGGCGCATTCCTCCAGCGGCGGGTGGCAGTGTATGACAAGGATCGGGAGGGGCATTATGGGCTAATCTCAGCCCTTCACAAGTCGCTGCGGGGCAGCGACCCGCAGGCGGCGCTATACTATCTTGCGCGGATGCTGACGGCGGGCGAGGAACCGCATTATGTGCTGCGGCGGCTGGTGCGATTTGCGAGCGAAGATGTGGGGCTTGCCGACCCCCATGCGCTGGCCCAGTGTCTGGCCGCGAAACAGGCCTATGATTTTCTGGGCAGCCCGGAAGGGGAGCTGGCGATCGTGCAAGCGTGTCTCTATCTCGCGACCGCGCCCAAATCGAACGCGGCTTATCGTGCGCAGAAGGCCGCGTGGAAATCGGCACGGGAGACGGGATCGCTGATGCCGCCCGCGCATATCCTGAACGCCCCGACCAAGCTCATGCGCGACATCGGTTATGGCAAGGGCTATGCCTATGACCATGACCGGGCAGAGGGGTTTTCGGGGGCGAATTACTGGCCTGACGGCATGGCACCGCACAGCTATTATCAACCGACCGACCGCGGCTTTGAAAAGCGCATTGCCGAACGGTTGGCCTATTGGGAGGAATTGCGCCGTGCTCAGCTTTAGGCACCTCACGCTTGCAGGCGCGCTGATCGCCGCGCCGCTCACCGCGCAGCAAGCCCGCGCGCCCGCGCCCTACACGCTGGCGATCGCGGCCGGTTACAAGGCGTTGATGACGTGCAGCGCCATGTTTGTCGGCGGCCGTTCCGAAGCACAGATCGCGCGCGACGAGCTGCACGGCATTTACGCCGACTATGACGCGATTGTGCCGACGCTGACCGCAAGCATTGATGATCGTATCGGGCTGGTGTCGGTAGCGTTCGACCCGACACTGCCGCCGCGCCGCGCGCGCTATCGTCAGGGCCGGGGCTGCACGATCGACCCGATCGGCGCCGCCGGGCCGGTTGCGCGCGGCAGTATCGCCCGGCTGGCCCCCGCTCCGCCAAGTCCCGCCCCTTGGCCGCTGGGCGATGCGCTCCCGCGTATTGCTCATCCGCCGATCCCGGCGATCGGCAAGGCGCTGGCGGGCGGTTATGGGGGCAAGACCACCGGCGTCGTCATTCTGCGCGGCAAGCAATTGATCGGCGAAGCTTATGCCGATGGCTTTGGTCCCTATACCGCGCAGCGCACCTGGTCGGTTGCCAAAAGCATTACCGGCACGCTGGTCGGCATAGCGGTTAAGGAAGGGGCGGTCAGCGTCGCGGCGCCCGCACGCATCCCCGAATGGGCCGACGAACCCAGCGCCAATGGCCGCCGCGCCATCACACTCGACCAACTGTTGCGGATGGCATCGGGCCTGCACAGCGCGACCGCAGGCAATCGCACCGATGCGGTCTATTTCGGCGGCACCGCCGTGACCGAGGAAACCGTGGCGTGGCCGCTGGAGGTCAAGCCGGGCACCCGCTTTCGCTATGCCAATAATGACATCCTGCTGGCAATGCGCTCGCTGCGCGCCGCCTTGGGTGAGCAGCGTCATCGCGACTTTCCGGCGCGCGCTCTGTTCGACAGGATCGGCATGAAGCACACGATTGCCGAAACTGATTGGCGCGGCAATTATGTCTCGTCGAGCCAAATCTGGACAACCGCACGCGATCTGGCGCGGTTCGGGCTGCTCTATCTTGATGATGGCATGTGGAACGGCGTGCGCATCCTGCCCAAAGGCTGGCGCGCCTATGTCACCCGCCCCAGCGGCCCCCAACCGACGAGCGGCTTTGGCTATGGCGCGACCTTCTGGCTGATGAACAAAGTGCCCGGCGTGCCCGCCGATACTTTCTCGGCCAACGGCAATCGCGGCCAATATGTCGTCATCGTGCCGAGCCGGAGCATGGTCATCGTCCGGCGCGGCGAAGATCCGGCCAGCGCCGGTTTCGACATCAGTAAATTCACCGCTGACGTGCTGGCTGAGATGAAATGAGGGTTTGGGACGACGCCCTTGGATATGCCGCGTCGCTGCCGGATGTGGTGATTACATCCTTCTATGGCCGTCCCGCCGCCAAGCTCGCCGCCACCGGCCGCGCGTTTCTGTCGCAGGGGCGCGACGCCGATTCCTTCTGCCTCCATCTCGACCTCGACACGATCGAGGTGCTGAAGGAGACCGATCCCGCCACCTTTCACCAGACACCACATTATGAGGGGTGGGAGACTGTCCTGGTCCGCTATGGCAGCGCCGACCCCGAGCGGGTGATCGCGATGATCGCGCGCGCGCATGGCTATGCCGCGGCCCGGCCAAAGCTGCGGGCCAAGCGACCGCCGCGCACGCCCGTTTGAGCCGCTTTGCCCATTTCGCCGCGATCGACTGGTCGGGCGCGGTCGGCCCCTTTCAGCGCGGAATTGCGGTCGCGATGTGCGGCACCGGGCGCGCCGCCCCGGTCCTCGTTGCGCCGCCGGATCGGCACTGGTCGCGAGAAGGGGTGCTGGCATGGCTCACCACCGCACTTCCCCCGGATACGCTGATCGGGCTTGACCTTGGCCCCGCCCTGCCCTTTGCCGACCGAGGCGCCTATTTTCCGGGGTGGGAAGAAAGTCCTGCGGATGCACGCGCGCTATGGGCACTGGTGGAGGCGGTGTGCGCTGACGAGCCCCATCTGGGCGCGACCCGTTTTGTCGATCATCCACAGGCAAGCCGGTATTTCCGTCGACATGGCGGCCGCACGGGTGCCGCCTTTGGCCACGGCCGTGGGCGGCTGCGCGTGACCGAAGAGGCTCAGCAGGCGCAGGGGCTTAATCCCTATTCGAACTTCAATCTGGTCGGTGCGGCACAAGTCGGCAAATCGAGTCTTACAGGGATGCGACTGCTCCACCGGCTGGGGGATCAGCTCCCGGTCTGGCCGTTTGACCCCATTGGTGCCAACGGATCGGCGATTGTCGAGATCTATACCAGTCTCGCCGCGATTGCAGCGGGGCGGCCACGCGGGCGTACCAAGATGCGCGACCGGGCCACCCTTGACGCGGCGCTCGCCGCACCAGTGATCGACAGCGCCGGCATTGACGGCGACGGGTCGATTGATGATCATTCCAGCGACGCGCTGCTGACCGCTGCCTGGCTGCGTCGCCATGCCGATTGCGCGCCACTCTGGGCGCCGGACGCGCTTTCTTGCACAATTGCGCGCACAGAGGGCTGGACCTTCGGCGTAAGCTGACGCATTTGGGGTGAACCAGCCCCTTTGCGGGCCATGCCGGTTTAGCTCAGCTGGTAGAGCAGCGGTTTTGTAAACCGAAGGTCGCGGGTTCGATTCCTGCAACCGGCACCATTTCCTTTTCGGGGCCAGAAATCGCCCTTAATCCATTGAACAGCAAAGAAATTTTGTGGGTTTGAAAGCCCGCAAAACGGTCGAATACGATCTTCCCACCAAACACCGGTTTGAGCATAGCGCGTCGGTTTTCCAACCGACAGCTTTCCCATAAATTCCAAGCATTTGCTAGAAATTTGAGACCGGTTTGAAAAGTTGACTGATAGTCGCGAGCAGGCGTGCCGCATGGTCTGAGCCCCTATATTTCCTCCAGCGATCAGTAGAGTCCGGCCCTGACGAGGAGGCGGACGAATGAAGCGGAGCAGTTTCAGCGAGGAGCAGATCATCGCTGTTTTGAAGGAGCAGGAAGCGGGGATGGCGACGGCGGATGTATGCCGTCGTCACGGGATCAGCTCGGCGACCTTCTAAAAGTGGAAGTCGAACTATGGCGGGCTGACGGTGTCCGATGCGGCGCGGCTGCGAGCGCTCGAGGAAGAGAACCGGCGGCTGATGGTGTGCAAGCGTGGCGGCCGGAAGCGCGCGCTGGGCACGCGGGCGCCGATGGCGATCCCGCAGGAACCCAACCAGCACTGGTCGCTCGATTTCGTGTCGGATGCACTGGCCTGCGGCCGGCGCTTCCGCATGCTCAACGTCATCGACGATTACAGCCGGGAGTGCCTGGCGTACATCGTCGACACCTCGCTGTCAGGTCGGCGCGTCATCCGCGAGTTGAGCGCGATCGCCAAACGTCGAGGGCTGCCATGCATGGTGGTCAGCGACAATGGCACCGAGCTCACCAGTCACGCCGTCCTCGCCTGGTGCCAGGACACCGGGGTCGAGTGGCATTACATCGCGCCGCCGCTTCCGGCACGTGCGCTTAACCGTCTAGTGTCGCGGCAAAGTCGCGAATCGCCGCCGCGATCTGATCGGCACTGTCTTCCTGAAGGAAATGGAGGCCGGGCACGGTGACCTCGCGCTGGTTGTTCCAGCTCCGGCAGTAATCGCGCGCCGGGCCGACCAGAATTGAGCCCGGATCGGCATTGATGAACAGTTTGGGCATCGCGCTGGTGCGATGAAACTCCCCATAAGCCTGCGCCTTGGCCGCGATTTCGGGCGGTTCGCCGTTGAGCGGGATTTGGCGGGGCCAGGCCAGCATTGGCCGCCGGTCTTCACCGCCTGCCAAAAACGGACGGCGATATTCATCCATTTCGGCCTCGCTCAACGGGCGCATCACCGATGAGCGCAGCACCCCTTCAATGAACATGTTCTTCTCAAAGATCAGCCGTTCACCCGCCTCCGACCGGAAACCCTGAAAAATCGACCGCGCGTTTTCGGGCCAATGTTCCCAGGTCATCGTCGTGACGATCGCTTCCATATAGACAATGCCGCGCACCCGGTGCGCATTGTCCATCGCCCATTGCAGGCTGAGCGATGACCCCCAGTCGTGAATGACCAGCAGGATATCATCGCCCAGATCAAGCTGATCCCACAGCGCGCTCAGATGCGCATAATGCACGTCCCAGCTGTACCGCGCGTCGCCCTCGCCCGGAATCTTTTCCGAATCGCCCATGCCGATCAGATCGCACGCAACCAGCCGACCAAGGCCTTCGCACCCGCGCATCACGTTGCGCCACAAATAGCTCGACGTCGGATTGCCATGCTGAAACACGATCGATCGGCCTGCGCCCTCGTCGATATAGGCCATTTGCCGGCCCAAAACCTCGGCATGACGTTTGGGAGCATAGGGCTGTTCGGATAGCGGCAGGACCATGGGCTTTTTCCTCCTGATTCACGTGACATGCCAGACCGGCGAAACGGCGCGGGGCGCGCAGCGGGCGCCCGCCCCATGCTTATGCGTTGGCGCCGGGCAAATCCAGCTACCCGGTGCCCGCAAACGCATGAACCGAAAATAAACCCTCGCTGATTTACTGAAAAGGTCGATCGGGGCCGCATGAAAGGCAGGGGCAATCATGACCGCAGAATCTCAACTGAAAAAGCTCGAAAATATCTATCCTAACCAGGAGCTCGCCGCCATTGTCGACGCGGTCCACCGCGTTCAGGCGGTGATCGAGTTCGAGCTTGACGGTACGATTTTGACCGCGAATTCAAATTTCCTGAACGCGGTCGGGTATGAGCTGAACGAGATTGTGGGCAAGCATCACCGCATCTTCTGCGACCCGGCCTATACCAAGTCGAAGGATTACACGGCGTTTTGGAAAACGCTTGCTCAGGGCGAATTCGTCGCCGCAGAGTTTAAGCGCTTCACCAAATCCGGCGATGAGATTTGGATTAACGCTTCCTATAATCCGGTATTCGATGCGGACGGAAAGCCCGTCAAGGTCATCAAATTCGCGACTGACGTCACCGAGATGGTGAGAACGCGCGAAGTGGCGAAGACGCTGTCGCTGGTCGCGAACGAAACCGACAATTCGGTCATCATCTGCGACGTTGATGGCCGGATCGAATATGTCAATCCGGGCTTCTGCAAGCTTACAGGCTTTGATTTTGAGACGGTCAAGGGCAAAAAGCCCGGTGAATTGTTGCAGGGCAAGCACACCGACCAGGAAACCGTGAAACGTATTCGCGAAAAACTGAACGCCAAAAAGCCATTTTATGAAGAAATTCTGAATTACGACAAGGCGGGTAACGCCTATTGGATTTCGCTGGCGATCAATCCGATCTTTGATGAATCGGGCAAACTGTCGAAATTTATCTCGATTCAAACCAATATCAACGATGTAAAGCTGGAGCAGCAGGACTTTAACTGCAAATTGGACGCGATTTCGCGGGCGAGCGCGATCATCGAATTCGACCGCGACGGCTATGTGTTGACCGCGAACGACAATTTCCTGGCGACGATGGGCTATTCGCTCGATGAATTGCGCGGAAAGCATCACCGCGTCTTCGTGGACCCGGCCTATGCCAAAACGGCGGACTATTCGGCATTTTGGGACAAGCTGCGCAGCGGCCAATATGATGACGGCAAATACCTCCGCCACAAGAAATCCGGCGAAGATGTCTGGTTGCGCGCGTCCTACAGCCCGATTTTCGATCAGGAAAACAATGTCGTCAAAGTCGTGAAATTTGCAACCGACATCACGTCGGATGTGGCGCTTGAAAAGGAAGTCGGTCGTATTGCGACCGAATTTGCCGCCAAGTCGTCCGAAATTTCTTCACAAGCCGGGACCGTCGCAGAGGGCGCGCAATCGCTTGGTGCAACAACCGAAGAAATCAGCGCGTCAGTCGAGGAGCTGAGCGCATCGATCGATTCAATCGCGCAAAACAGCCACAAGGCCGATGAAATCGCGCAAAAGACGAAGGCCGACGCCGATGCGGGCGTGCTCGCGATCGACCGGTCGATCGAATCCATGGCGCAGATCAACGATTCGTCGGATGAAATCGCCGAAATCGTCAAAGTCATCAGCGAGATCGCCAATCAGACCAACCTGCTCGCCTTCAACGCGGCGATCGAAGCGGCGCGGGCGGGGGAGCACGGCCTGGGCTTCTCGGTCGTTGCCGACGAAGTGCGCAAGCTCGCCGAACGGTCGTCGCAAGCGACCAAGGAAATCACCAAACTCATCAACGAAACGGTAAAGCGCGTCGGTCAGGGCAGCGCGGTTTCCAAGGAAGCCGGCGAAGCTTTCAAGCGGATTGTCGACGGCATCGGCGAAACCACCAAATCCATCTCCGAAATTTCGATCGCGGCGCGCGAGCAGCAAACCGCCGCTCGCGACGTGACAGACGCGGTTCAAAGCATTGTTGATGCAACCGAGAAGGCGGCGCTTGCGTCCGAACTGATCGCCACATCGACGGTCAACTTGTCGGCCGGTGCCGATGAACTGAAGACCCAGGTCGCCAAGTTCGCGGCTTGAGCGACCCATGGATGGACATGTCAATGTCAATGACCACAACCGAGGCCAACCTCAGCGATGAGGCGTTTCAAGAGCTTTTGCGATTGGTGCACAAGCTGACCGGCATTTCGATCGGTCAGAACCGCAAGTCGATGTTGGTTGGGCGGCTTCGCAAACGGTTGCGCGCCAATGATCTTGACCGGTTTGAGCAATATATCGAGTTGATCAAGCAGGATTCGGGTGAAGTGGCGCTATTCGTCGATAGCGTCACGACCAATGAAACCTATTTCTATCGCACGCCGCGCGTGTGGGACCATCTTACCCAGGAATTTATCCCATCATGGCTGGCACGAGGCGAAAACAGGCCGCTTCGTCTCTGGTCAGCGGCCGCGTCGACGGGGGAGGAAGCGCATACCGCCGGCATTTTTCTGGAGGATGTCAAGCGTCGGCATCCGCGCTTCGCTTATCAGATCCTGGGCACGGACATTTCCGCGCGGGTTGTGGGCGTTGCGCGTCAGGGGGTTTATCGGGACCGGGCGATCGAACGCTTTCGGAACGCGCATGCTGATCTGTTCGACAAATACATGGTCGGCAATGATGTTGACGGGTTCAAGACAGCTGCAACGATCCGCAACAACATCAGCTTTCAAGAGCATAATCTATTTCGTCCGCGCGCGGAGTCGAATAAATACGATATAGTAATGCTCCGTAACGTTCTGATCTACTTCAATAAGACGGATCAGGAACGAGTGCTGAGCAATATAGAACAAGCCATGACCCCAAATGGCCTTTTGTATATCGGAGAATCGGAATCACTGTCGCAGTTGCGCACCGGGTTTGATCCTGTGGTTCCGCTCGTTTATCGCCGCCGCGTGACCGGGATGCGGGATGCCGCATGACGGTTATTACGCGCCTGGACGCCCATATTGGTGAAGTGAAAATCGGACGCTCGGGGCAATCGCTGCATGCCCTGCTCGGGTCGTGTATCGGTATCGGTTTTCTGCATCCCGAAAAGCAGATCTACGGGCTGGCGCATTGTTTGCTCTCACGATCACCATCGCCGATTAGTGAAATCGGAGCGCGTCACGTCGATCAGGCGGTTCAATCTCTTATCCATTTAATGGAGCTTGATGATAAGGAGCTGCGCAAAGTCGAAGTCATTCTTGCCGGCGGAAGTAATATGACCATGCCAAGTGGTGCGCCGCCATCAAAAATGGTCGGGACAATCAACGCCGACTTCGCACGAATGACCATTCGCAGCAAGCGACTGAACCTGGTTGAGGACGATCTCGGCGGGATGAATGCACGAAAGGTCGAAATTGACTGCACGACCGGAAGTTATTCGATCAAGGCGATACCGCGATTGGGAGGTGGATCATGATGCACGTTAACCCAACATCCCTGGTGCCTGCACATCGGGATGAGCGCGGGATACAGCAAGACGCTGATATTTATGGTTCTTTCATGATCGCGGGAAATGAATTTGCCCTGTCGGTGTCCGTCATCCAGGAAGTGGTCAATGAGCCCGCGTCCTATACCCGTGTCCCAATGTCACCGGATTATTTGCTCGGCCTGTTCAATCTGCGCGGCATGATTGTTCCCGTGGTCGACGTTCGATCGATCTTCGGCTTACCTACGCATGAGGCCGATCGCGGCGTTCGCCAGGTCGCGATCATCGAATATGGCGATCATTGCTTTGGGCTGTTGGTCGACCGTACCGGTGATGTCTTCAACGCTCGCGATACGAACAAAAGTCTGTTCAACCGCATTCATGGCGATCCGAGAGAATCGATTATCAGCGGCGTATTCAAATTGGACAATGGCGAACGGTTGGTTCAGATCCTCGATCCGTTCGAACTGTTGAAACTTGAACGATTGCCGCGCGTTGCAAGCAATTCAGCATCGGCCCTAAACCGGACGCGGCTGGGAAAGCGTAAGCAATGCATTTCCTTTCTGGTGGGGGAAAGCGTTTGCGCGTTCAATATGACCAGCATTCAGGAAATTGTTGAGCTGCGGACTATCGATAATACTGTTTTCAGTAATTCTTGGGTCCTTGGCGCCATTAATCTTCGTGGTAATACGATTCCAGTTGTTGATTTCGGAGCATACCTAAGCGGGGAACAGGCTTGCCCGGCAAAAGATTTCGATAACGGTGGTTATAAATTAATCGTGGTTAAGGTTGACGAAGGGCTTTTAGGGTTTCTTGTAAACTCAATCCGTAACATTATGTCATATTTCGACAATGAACTCATTTCATTTCCCGCGGTCGGGATGGACCGGGCGGAAATATTCCAGGGATGTCTTTCGAACGCAGAATCTGAGATGGTTTTGATACTGGATCATGATAAAGTGTTCAAAGATCATGAGCTGTCCGAATTGACACGGGGGCATAGTCGCTTATTTGTCGCGACGGATGACGAAAGGCGTACGGAGAACAATAACTCCACCTCAAAGCGCACGTTTATTACATTTGCGGTAGATTGCGATTTCGCTCTCGACATTACAGATGTTAATGAAGTCATGTCATACACATCTGATATTATTTCCCCACCAAACATGCCAAATTTCATTGATGGCGTCATTAATATAAGAGGTGAAATTGTTCCAGTAATTAATTTAAGAATGCTTTATAAACTTGAATCTGTTGAATGCAAAAATTGCAAGCTTCTTGTATTTTCCAAAAATAACAAAAAATATGCAATAATTGTCGATCGTATGAATGCCATAATGTCGGTACCTTCGAATAAGGTTACGAAATTTCCCGCTATTTGTGATAATGAAACGTCCAGGGGAATCTCTGAAGATGTTAAGGAGATCGTTCTCTGCGGGAATAGTAATTCAGATAAGCTATCGGTGATGGTGCTGAATCTCGAATCAATCGTAAATAGAGTTGTGACATCGGCTTGATATTTCCAATATATACATGCCGCATGACCTGCTCCCCTTTTTCAGGCCGCTGATAACTTAGCTTCGGTGTTCATATACCCTTGGCGCGGGCAGTTCGTAAACTCGGCGGGTGCCAACCCGCCAAGGCTGCTAT
>DHHS01000041.1:0-2185 GCA_002403415.1 Sphingomonas sp. UBA4766
TTTCGACAATGGCGAATTCGACACGCTGATCGCGGGCGAGGACGGCACCTATGCCTGGCACGAGGGGCCAGAGCGCGCGCCGTGCATGTTGTGCTACACCAGCGGGACAACTGGTAATCCCAAGGGCGTGCTCTATGAACACCGCTCGACCGTGATCCATGCGATGGCGGGTATTTCGCCATCGGTGCTGAATGTGTCGAGCCTTGCAGTGATCCTGCCCGTGGTGCCGATGTTTCATGCCGCTTCCTGGGGCCTGCCCTTTGCCGGGGCGATTTCGGGCGCGAAGTTCGTCTATGCGCAGGTCAATGATCCAGCCGTGCTTTGCCGGTTGATGAACCAGGAAAAGGTGACCCATTCGGCGGGCGTGCCGACGGTGTGGCTTGCGATGTTTCAGCATATGGATGCCACCGGCGAGGCACCGCAATATCTGCAATCGGTAACGATTGGCGGGTCGGCCGCCCCGCGCGCGATGATCGACCGGATCATGGCGATGGGGGCAGAGGTCAAGCATCTGTGGGGGATGACCGAAACATCGCCGATCGGCACAGCGGGGGCCAAGCCCGCGCATTGGGACGCGATGAGCCATGAGGAACGGCTGGACCTGATTTCGAAACAGGGGCAAATTCCGTTTGGCGTCGAGTTGAGGGTGATCGACGATGCCGGGATTCCGCAACCGCGCGACGGGAAAAGTTCGGGCCGGTTGCAAATCCGCGGGCCATGGGTGGTTAAGCGCTATTTCAAGGCAGAGGCCGACGCGATCGACGCCGATGGCTGGTTCGACACGGGCGATGTATCGGTCATCCACCCCGATGGCACGATGCAGATTACCGACCGGGCCAAGGACGTGATCAAATCAGGTGGCGAGTGGATTTCCTCGGTCGACCTCGAAAATGCCGCGTGCGGCGCGCCGGGCGTCGCGGAGGCAGCGGCGATCGGCGTTTATCATCCGAAGTGGGATGAGAGGCCGCTGTTGCTGGTGGTGAAGAAGCCGGGGGCAGATCCCTCGCCCGCCGACATCAACGACTATCTCGCGCAGCATGTTGCGAAATGGTGGCTGCCCGATGAAATTGTGTTCGTCGATAGCTTGCCGCACACCGCAACCGGCAAGATATTGAAAACGGCGCTGCGTGATCAATATCGCGCTTATCGGCTGGCAACGGCGGGTTAAAACAGCTCCCCCTGCGGCCCGGCGGGTGGGCGGAAACGATCGGTGCGCAAGCTGATCCGCTGATGGTACAGGCCGTGCCTGCGCGCGGCAATCGCCACGCGGGTGTGCAGCAATTCCGCCCATGGACCTTCGCCGCGAAACCGGCTGTGGAAATTGGGGTCATTGTCGCGCCCGCCGCGAATTTCGCGGATGAGGGTCATTACCTTGCCCGCTCGGTCGGGGAAATGTGCATCGAGCCAAGCGCGGAACAGCGGTGCAACCTCATGCGGCAGCCGGACCGGCATGAAAAACGCGCCCACCGCACCCGCTGCCGCAGCCTGTTCGATGATATGCTCGATCTCATAATCGGTGATCGCCGGGATGACGGGGGCAATCGATACATAGCAGGGGATGCCCGCCGCGCTCAGCGCCCTGATCGCGGCGATGCGCTTGGTGGGATGTGGCGCGCGCGGCTCGACCGTCATCGACACTTTCGGGTCAAGCGAGGTGACCGACACCATGACGGCCGCCAGCCCCTTTGCTGCCATCGGGCCCAGCAGATCGAGATCGCGCAGCACGCGGTCGGACTTGGTGGTGATGGTGACGGGATGGTCGCAGGCCGCCAGCACCTCTAGACACGCACGGGTGATCCGCCAGTCGCGCTCGATCGGCTGATACGGATCGGTATTGGTGCCCAACGCAATTGGTGCGCAGGCGTAGGACCGCTTGGCCAGTTCCGCGCGAAGCAGGTCGGGCGCGCTGGGTTTTGCGAACAGCCGCGTCTCAAAGTCCAGCCCCGGCGACAGGTCGTGATAGGCATGGGTCGGTCGGGCAAAGCAATAGATGCAGCCATGCTCGCACCCGCGATAGGGATTCACCGAGCGGTCAAAGGCGATGTCGGGCGATTGGTTGCGAGTGATGATGGTCCGCGGTGCCTCCACCGTCACCGTCGTGCGCTGCGGCGGCGGGGTTCCGTCCACCATCGCTTGCGCGTCGAGCCAATCGCCATCGGCCTCGGCCTGCGGCAGGCCAAAGCGG
>DHHS01000041.1:2545-14630 GCA_002403415.1 Sphingomonas sp. UBA4766
GGCATGGACCGATACTAGCAAGAGGGTTGGAACATTAAAAGAACATACTGCGGATGATGGCGCACGCATTCAGCGCCGGGAGGTCTTTGCCATCCCGGCATGATTCGGTATCATCAGGGCCAACAAATTTTGAGGGGCAACTCATGCGCAAATTGCTTGTGGCGGGGATTTTAGCGGCGATGCTGGTCACGTCACCGGCGCTGGCAGAGGATGAACTGCTTGACCTGTCGACGCCGGAGCTGGTGCAGGCTGCGGTGCAGGCGGCGGGATATAAGGCGACGCTCGAAAAGAATGACGATGGCTCGCTTTACATCTTGAGCGCGGCAAACGGATCGAGCTTCACGATCGACCTGACCGATTGCAAGGCGTTGAAGTGCAGCGGGTTGAGTTTTCAAAGCTGGTACAAGCCCGAGCCGATTTTTACGGCCGAGCTTACCAATCGTTGGAACGATACCAAGAAGTTTTTGCAAGTGTCGGTTAATCAGCGCGGCGAACTTCGCGAATGGCTTTACGTAACAACGGTCGGGAAGCTGACCAAGGCCAATTTCGCCGACGTGATCGACTGGTACGTGTCGATGGATACCGAGCTCGCCAAGTTCCTAAAGGAAGCGCGCGACGCCGCCGCCAAGAACATCCCCGCCGCCAAGAAATAGCTTAACGTTCCATCAGGCGCGGCATCAGCTCGACGAAATTGCACGGGCGGTGGCGGCTGTCGAGCTGATCGCGCAAAATGCCGTCCCAGCCGTCCTTCACAGCGCCGGTCGAGCCGGGCAGCGCAAAGATATAGGTGCCGCGCGCAACGCAAGCGCAGGCGCGCGATTGCACAGTCGAGGTGCCGATCGTCTGAAAGCTAAGCCAGCGAAACAGCTCGCCAAAGCCGG
Source organism: Sphingomonas sp. UBA4766 (assembly GCA_002403415.1). Lineage (GTDB taxonomy): Bacteria > Pseudomonadota > Alphaproteobacteria > Sphingomonadales > Sphingomonadaceae > Sphingomonas. The sequence goes on from DHHS01000041.1 coordinate 3,427, forward strand.
GGATCATCTTGTCCGCGACGCGTTCCACGGCTTCGGGCGTGACGTCGCGGCCGGTCACGCCGGTGCCGCCGGTGGTGATGACACAATCGACGCCAGGATCGTCGATCCAGCCGTTAAGCACCACCACGATCGTGTCGACATCGTCGCGCACAATCCGCCGGTCGGCCAGCACATGCCCCGCCTCGCTGAACCGCGCGATCAGCGTGTCACCCGACCGGTCATCGGCCAGACCGCGCGTGTCCGACACCGTCAGCACCGCAATTCGCACGGGCAGAAACACGCTGTTTGGATCAATTGGCAAGCGGGTTCCCCGGACGGCTTTCCGAGCTGTTCTCCACCCGCACCGCGCTTGGTCCCGAAAGTCCGGGAAAGCGCGGCCATAGCCCCTGTGCGAGCGCGGCCCGGCTGGGCGAGGCGGCGCGACCCTGTGCGCGTTCATAGACCCAGTAATTGCGCAGCACCGTCACGACATAGCCGCGCGTCTCCCAGTAGGGAATGCTTTCGATATAGAGCAGCGGGTCACCGCCGTCGCGGATGGTCGTGTTCCATGCCGCAACCGGGGTCGGCCCCGCATTATAGGCGGCAATCACTTTGGGCAGCAGCCCGCCCGTGCCGCCCGAATCGCGGAGCAGCTCAAGATAGCTTTGGCCGATTTCGATATTCGTCTCCGGCCGCGCCAGCGCCGACCGGTTGATTTGAACCCCCCTGGCGCGGGCAATGTCGGTGGCGGCGGCCGGGCGGACCTGCATCAGGCCAAAGGCGCCGGCCGTGCTCAGCGCATCGGTGCGGAAATTCGATTCCTGGAGCGTGTGCGCATAGACTAGGGCCTTGTCCACGCGCCAGCCGCCATCGGGGGTCCAGCCGGGGGCGGGATAGCGCGCCTCCACCGGCGCGGTGGCACCGACGGGAGCATTATGCGCCAGCCAGATCTGGGCGCTGGGCAGGTTGAGCGCCTGAGCCAGCCGGACCAGCGCGGGGTAATCGCGCGCATCGCCGATCCGGGCTTGTCGCTTCAACAGTTCGCCAGCGAGATGGGTCTCGCCAATCTCGGCAAGCGCGGCGGCGCTGCGCACATTCGGGCGACGTTCGAGCGTTTGCCAGTCACTGTTTGTCCGCGCCGCGCTGGCCGGGTTGGGTGCGTCCTTCAGCCCCAGCGATTGGCGCGCGAGCAGGCCGTAAAATGTCTCATCATACTGGGCGGCGCTGCGTAGTTTGGCGTCGATCCGCTCGGGCCGGGCGCATCGCATGTCGGCGCGCGCGCCCCAGAACAAGCCAGCTGCGCGCATATCGGAATCGTCAGCACGCGCGGCGACCCGCTCGAAGGCAGCAGCCGCGGCGGCGCAATCCGCGCTGCGCCAGGCGGCAAGCCCGGTCGTCCATTCGGCCTGCACAGCCCAGTCGCCGGTGCCGGTCGCAGCCTTGGCCGCCATTGCGCGCGCATTCGCATCATCGCCCGCCAGATAATAGATCCACGCAATTTTTTGCTGCCATTCGGTCAGCGCATCGGCGCTGAGGCCGGGCGTTGCCTCGAGCAGCGCTTGCGCCTCGGCACCGCGATCCTCCTTGATGAAGGGCTGCATCGCCTGGGCGAGGGTGGCGGCGGCGGCATCGCTGCTCAGGCTGCGGGCGCGCTTGCGGGCCGGGGCGCCGCGCTGCCACGTCATGGCTTGCACATAGGGTAGAGCGGGCAGCGTCGTTGCCCCGCGCGCCTTTGCCAGTCGCGCCAGCGCCTCTGCCTGCGGCAATTCGGGCGCGTCGTTCAGCAATTGTTGGATATCGGCAAGCTCGGCCCTGGGCGAGCCCTTGGCGGTCAGGATCTCGGCCAGTGCCACGCCGTGGAGCGGCCCCGGCTTCATCGCGGCAAGCGCGAGCCGTGCCTCGGTCCAGCGCGCGGCGTGAATATGGTCGAACACGGCGCGATAGCCGCCTCGCTGGTCGCGATCGAGCGTTGGCGGCACGATATCCGACCGCAGCGCTCGCGCCTCGATCGCGGGCGGATCGCCGGGGCCACCGGCAAGTGCTGCCCCCGACCATAGTGCGACCAGAACAGCGCCTGCGACCCGTTTCACATCAGCCCCTTCATCACCAGTTGGAGGTCGTTCCAGGCCTCTGCCTTTGCGGCGGGCCGTTCGAGCAGGAACCTCGGGCTGAAACTCGCCACTGCCCTGATGCCGCGTTGATCGACCTGATTGGCCCGATTTTGTGGGCGATCAAGGTTAACGCTATGTAAAATGCCCCGCGCGCCGACCATTTCGGTCCCAAGGATCGCACGGCTCGACGCATTGCCGAAGACCAATACACATTTTGGCGCGGCAAGCCTGACATGAGTTCGCGCAACCACCGCCAGCATTGCCTCATCCGCACCGGTCAGTCGGCCCGACAACGGTCGCGCCACGCAATAGGGCACCAGATAGATTGAGCGGCGATTACGACCGATGGCGGCGAGCATTCGGTCAAACAGCGCACCCGCTGGGCCGCTGAGCAAGGTGCCGGGCTGATCCTCGCGCTCTGGCATGTCGATCATCACCATCAGCGGCGCGGTTGCCACCCCCTGTGCCCCGATGCGCGTGCCCGGCCACTGGCCATCGGGGGCCGTGGGCCCCAGCCGCCACGTTTCGAACGCCGCCAGTGTATCGGGCAGGTCGGGCGCGGCCAGTGTGGCAGGGCGCGCACGCCCGCCCGATAACGAGGCTGCTCGCGCGGGCGGCGCGAGCCAATTGCGCGGCGCTTCGTCGATCAGCGCGTCAACGCCCGCCTCACCCCACCAGTCGAGCGCGCTGAGGACAAGGCTTGCCCCCGTTGCCGTATCGATTTTCTGCACCATTCCCATCATTGCTATAGACGTTAGTGTTGACGTTGGGGTCAATTGTTGGGCACGCCGTGACAGGATAAACCGTGGTCATAGCGCGACAACGGGTCGGGGCGGCGGCGCGAAGGGCGCTGCGAGACAGGAGTGGGTGATGAGCGAACGCGAGTCGATGCCGTATGATGTGGTGATTGTGGGCGCGGGGCCAGCCGGGCTTGGCGCGGCGATCCGGCTGAAACAACTGGCGAATGCGGCGGGCAGCGAGCTGTCGGTGTGCGTACTCGAAAAAGGGTCAGAGGTCGGCGCGCACATTCTGTCAGGCGCAGTGGTCGATCCCAAGGCCCTGGATGAATTGCTCCCCGATTGGCGCGACATGGGCTGTCCGATGGCGCAGACGCCGGTGACCGCCAACCACCATTGGATTCTGACACGCAAGGGGCATTACAGCGTGCCCCACTGGTTGCTGCCCAGCTTTCTGAACAACAAGGGCACATACACAGGCAGCCTGGGGAGCCTGTGCCGTTGGCTTGCTGAACAGGCGGAAGGGTTGGGGGTGGAGATTTTCCCCGGCTTTGCCGCCGCCGAAATCCTGTTCAATGATGACGGTTCGGTAAAGGGCGTGGCGACCGGCGACATGGGCGTCGCGCGCGATGGCACGCGCAAGCCCGATTACCAGCCGGGCCTCGAACTCCATGCCAAATACACGTTTTTCGCTGAGGGGGTGCGCGGCCACCTTTCAAAGCAGCTCATCGCGCGCTTCGATCTGGCGCGCGATTGCGAGCCGCAGGTCTATGGGATCGGGATCAAGGAATTGTGGGACATTGCGCCCGAAAAGCACCATCCCGGCCATGTGCTGCACACACAGGGGTGGCCGCTCGACAATAATGCGAACGGCGGGGCCTTCTTGTATCATCAGGCGAACGGGCAGGTCGCCCTCGGGCTGGTGACTTGGCTAAGCTACAAAAATCCTCACCTCTCGCCGTTTCAGGAAATGCAGCGGTGGAAGACGCACCCAGCGATTGCATCGCTGCTTGAGGGCGGCAAGCGTGTCTCCTATGGCGCGCGCGCGATCAGCGATGGCGGGTTGCAAGCCATCCCCAAACTGGTGTTTCCGGGCGGCGCGCTGATCGGCTGTTCGGCGGGTTTTCTCAACGTTCCGCGGATCAAGGGCAGCCACACCGCGATGAAATCGGGGATGATGGCGGCAGAGGCCGCCTTTGCCGCGATCGCTGCGGGTCGGGCGAGCGACGAGCTTGAGGCCTATCCGGCGGCGTTTGAGACAAGCTGGGTTCACAAGGAATTGTCGATTGTCCGCAATGCCTTGCCCCTCATCGAAAAATTCGGGATGATCGCCGGGGCGGCGCTGGCCTCGGCGACGATGTGGCTGGAAAGCTGGGGGATCAAAATGCCCTTCACGCTGGGCCATCACGCCAATCATGACGAGTTGTGGCGGGCCGATCTGATGCCAAAGATCGACTATCCCAAGCCCGATGGCGTGTTGACCTTTGATCGGCTGTCGTCGGTGTTCCTGTCCAACACCAACCATGCCGAGGATCAGCCGATCCACCTGACGCTCAAGGACGCAGACGTGCCGATTGCGCACAACCTGCCGCTGTATGACGAACCGGCGCAGCGTTATTGTCCGGCCGGTGTGTATGAGGTGGTCGATGCGGACAAGGGGGCGCCGCGCTTTGTTATCAATGCGCAAAACTGCGTTCATTGCAAAACCTGCGACATCAAGGATCCGACCCAGAACATCAACTGGGTCGTGCCCGAAGGCGGTGGAGGCCCCAATTATCCCAATATGTAAGGTTGTTGCGCGTTTACTGACGATTGCAGCGCTGGCGTTTGCGTCCCCGGCGGCGGCGATGGGCGATGCGGGCGAGCTCGCCGCCTATGTCCGTGCCCGCGCCGCCGATGCCGATGGCCAGAGCGCGCGGGCAGCGGCCGATTATGCGCGGGCGCTGAACGGCGCGCCTGACAACGTCGTGATCGCGATCCGCGCCTATCGCGCCGGGTTGCAGGCGGGGGATACAGCCCTTGTCGAACAGGCCCGCAAATTGCTGGACGCAGCAGATGTCGGCCCGCGCGATACTGCAGTGCTGGCGCTGGCGCAGGCGTTGAGTATTGGCGATCGCACGGCGCGCGATGCGGCGCTTGCCCGCATTGCCGATGGGCCCTTAAGTTTTCTTGCCCCGGCGCTCCGGGCATGGACGCTGGTGGAGGGAGCGCCGGATCGCGCGCTCGCGGTGCTGGCCGCCGCGCCGCGCCGTTCGGTTGGCGCCCGCTATGTAACCGAGGCGCGCTCGCTGATCCTGATTGCCGCAGGGCAGCAGCAAGCGGGGCTGACCGCGCTGCGCGCGGCGTCGACAGGCCGGAATGGCGATTTTTCGTTGCGGGCCACGGCGGCGCAATTGCTTGCGGCGCGCGGTACGATCGACGAAGCGCGGCTGTTGTTCGCAGGCGGGGAGGCGGCGGTGGGCGACGCCGTACTTCGGCTGGCAGCGGCGGAGCCAATGACCGATCCGGCGCGGTTGGGCATTGCCCGCCTGCTCGCCAGCCTCGCGCACGACGTTGCCGAGGGGGAAACCGCTATCCTGGCGATCGCGCTGGTGCGGGCGGCACTTATTCTGAAGCCCGGCGATCCCCCGGCGCTGCTCGCGCTGGCGCAGGCACTTGCCGAGGAAGGCGCATCGGCCCAAGCGCTATCGGCGCTTGACCAAGTCGGCACCGACAGTCCCTGGTTCGCCGCGCAACAGGATGTGCGTATCGCGGTGCTGGCGCGTGCCGGGCGATCGGCGGAAGCGCTCGCGCTCGCGTTGCCGCTGGCACGGGCAGACGTTGGTGATGCGACCGCGCATCGCCGTGTGGGCGACTTGTTGATGGCTAGCGACCGGTTTGCCGATGCGGGGGCCAGCTATCGCCGCGCGATCGAGCGGGCGGGGACCGGTGCAGGCTGGCGCCTCTATCTTCAGGCCGGGGGGGCGTTTGACCGCGCGGGTCGCTGGAGTGATGCAGCGCCCTTGATCGAGCGTGCCGTCGAACTTGCCCCTGACGAGCCGGTGGCGCTGAATTATCTGGGCTATGGCCTGTTGGAAAATAGGGGCGACCGCGCGCGCGCGACACGGTTGCTCGAACGCGCGCTGGCGCTGCGGCCCGATGACGGGTCGATCCTCGATTCGCTCGGATGGTGCTATTTCGTGACCGGGGACTTGCCGCGCGCGCTGCCCTTGCTGGAGCGGGCCGCCGCGCAATCGCCGGATAATGCAACGATCAACGACCATCTGGGGGATGCCTATTGGCGGGCGGGGCGGCATTTCGAGGCGCGCTATGCCTGGGGCGCGGCAAAGGGAGTTGCGACCGGTGATGACGAAGCGCGCATTGCCGCCAAGATCAACGGCGCACCCGGATCGCAATGAGATGAGTGTTGAGGAACTGGCCCCGGCCAAGATAAATCTTGCGCTGCATGTGCGCGCGCGGCGCAGTGACGGTTATCACGCGCTGGAGACGCTATTCGCCTTCCTGGCGCATGGCGACAGCGTCCGGGCGGCACCCGCCGATCTGCCAAACTTCAACCTGATCGGTCCGTTCGGCCCGGCACTGGCGGCATCGGGTGCGGGAGGGGACGATAATCTTGTTACGCGAGCCGCCGCCGCCTTTACCGCTCGGTTTGGCGGCGGGCCATGGGCGATCACGCTCGACAAGCATTTGCCGGTTGCTTCTGGCATTGGGGGCGGCTCGGCCGATGCCGCTGCCACGCTACGCGCCTGCGCACGGCTGAGCGGGATTGCTGTTGATGCGCCGGGCCTGTTCGCGATTGCCGAGTCGCTCGGCGCCGATGTACCCGCCTGTCTGCTCGGCCGCAGTGCAATCGGGACCGGCAAGGGGGAGCAGCTCGTGCCCGTAGCAGGTGTGAGCGGCATCCCCGTGCTGCTCGTCAACCCCGGCGTCGCGGTATCGACTGCTGCGGTCTTTCGCGGATGGGACGGGGTGGATCGAGGCGCGTTGGGGACGGGGACGTTGCTTGAGCGGGCAAAGGCTGGCCGCAACGACTTGGAACCGTCGGCGCGCGCCATTGCGCCGGTGATTGGCGATGTGGTCGCGCGGCTCGAAGGCTTGCCGGGCGTGATGCTCGCGCGCATGTCGGGATCGGGCGCAACCTGTTTTGCATTGTTCGAGGATGCGCGCGCCTGTGCCGATGCCGGGGCCGCGATGCGGGCGGCCAAGCCGGACTGGTGGTGTCTCGAATCGGCACTGGCGTGACACCGTGACGTGCCGTTTCGGGAAACATCGCCTCCTTATAGCGCAGTTCAACGCCGAACGCGAAATGGCGCGGTTCTTGCAAAGAACATTTGTGAGCGGATCCGCCCTCAGCCCTGGCGCGTTCGCCGATGGCCCCCATCCCCAGGGCGTCATCCCGGGTGGAGGGCGATGACCCGATCATCGTCCTCCGCTATCGCCTGGCCCGTGGAGCGATTGACGGGCACGGGACCGCTGCTCCTGCTGTGCGATCACGCATCGGCGGCGGTGCCATCTGATCTTGACCTGAGGATCGCGCCCGCGCTGCTGACGCATCACATCGCGGTCGATATCGGGGCGGCGGCGCTCACGCGTGCGATCGCGGCGCGATTGACAGCACCCGCGCTGTTGGCGTGTGTTTCCCGGCTGGTGATTGACCTCAACCGGCCGACCGATCATCCCGGCTTAATCCCGTGCATCAGCGACGGGCACGTCATCCCCGGCAATACGGATGCCGACCGGCTGGACCGGATTGCCCGGTTTCACATGCCTTATCACAACGCCATCGCCGCGCAGGTTCGCGGGCAGCGACCGCTGCTGATCGCCGCCATCCACAGCTTTACCCCCGCGCTCGAAAGCGGGAGCGCGCCTCGCCCATGGCCGGTCGCGATCCTGTCCAACCGGGATCGCCGCGCCGCTGATGCTGCGCTGGCGCGGTTACGGGCGGACGGGTTGCTGGTGGGTGACAACGAACCCTATTCGGGGCGGGAGCTCAACATGACGCTCAACCGCCACGCCGAGGGTAATGGTATTGCCAGCCTGTCGATCGAGGTGCGCAACGACGGTATCGACACCGATGCAGGCGTTGCACATTGGGCCGATCGGCTGTCCGCGGTGCTCCAAGCCATCGTCTGCGCACTGGCGTCGGCATGATGCGGTGCGGTAAGGAAGATCGAATGCGTAGCTCTCTGCTCATCGCCATACTGACGTCGCTTACCGCTTGCGGCAGCCCCGAGCCGACTGCCACGACGCTGACCAGGGTTGAGGCGGTGCAGGGGCGTGCAGCCGACGATGCGGGCCAGATCCTGTGCGCGCCGCAAGGGGCGATCGGCTTTGAGCGCGTGTGCGCGCTTGACCGGGTTGTGACGCCGACAGGGCTGTTGCTCACCGTCTCGAAACCCGATGGTGGGTTTCACCGACTGGCGGTGACGCGCGATGGCCGGGGTGTGATCGCCGCCGATGGTGCGGAGCCGGCACTGGTCAGCGTGGTCGACAATGCGACGATCGAGGTCGCAATCGGCGGTGACCGTTACCGGTTGCCCGCCACGGTCAAGTCGTCGCGATGAGCGATCCCGATCTGATCGTGCGGGTGGCCGCGCGCGGTGATGGCGTCACCGCCGATGGCCGTCATGCAGCGCTTGCCGCGCCGGGGGACTGGCTGCGCGCCGATGGCCGAGTGGAACCGGGGCCCGAGCGCGGCGAGCCGCCATGCCGCCATTTCCCGACCTGCGGCGGGTGCCAGCTTCAGCACTTAAGCGATGCCGCTTATGCCGATTTCGTCAGGGATCGGGTGGTGGGGGCGCTTGCCGCGCAGGGCCTGGAGACGATTGTGCGATCATCGCTCATTTCCCCGCCACGCAGTCGGCGCCGGGCCACGCTCCATGCCGAGCTAAGCGGCAAGCTGGTGTTGGGCTATAGCGAGGGTGGGAGCCATACGCTGGTCGATGTGCGCGACTGTGATGTGCTCGACCCGCGTCTGTTCGCGCTCCTCGCCCCGCTGCGGCGGTTGTTGCCGATGCTGATGCGGCCGCGCCGCCGTGCCGAAATTGTGATGACGCTGGCGGATCAGGGCGTGGACCTCTTGCTGCGCGGCGTCGCGGCGGAGGGGTTGGCGGTGGCCGAGGCGCTGTCCGCGTTCGGGGCGGCGCATGCGCTGGCCCGGCTGTCGATCGACAGCGGCCTGGGGGTGGAGGCGCGCTATGAGCCGGTCGAGGCACGTGTGACGCTGGGAAAAGTTGCGGTGCCGCTGCCCGCTGGCGCGTTCCTGCAAGCAACTCCGGCGGGGGAGGCTGCGCTGATCGCGGCAGTGCGTGAAGCGGTGGGCGCGCCGGACACAATGGCTGACCTGTTTTCCGGGCTTGGCACGTTTGCGCTGGCGCTGCCGGGCAAAATCTATGCGGCGGAGGGCGCGCGCGAGGCGCATCTGGCGCTCAAGTTGGCGGCGGCGCGGGCGCAGCGGCCGATTTTTGCCGAACATCGCGACTTGTTCCGCCGCCCGCTGATGCCCGCCGAGTTGAACCGGTTTGACGCGATTGTGATCGACCCGCCGCGTGCTGGCGCGCGCGAGCAGGCCGTGCAGTTGGCCGCGAGCACTTGCCCCATCATCGCCTATGTCTCATGCAATCCCAGCAGTTTTGCCCGCGATGCTAAGATGCTGTGCGAAGGTGGATATCGGCTCGATTGGGTTCAGCCGGTTGGGCAATTTCTGTGGTCAACGCACGTCGAGCTCGTGGCGCGGTTCAGCCGTTGATACCGGGCTCCGGGTAATCGGCGCGCATGAAGAAAAGGCCATCGGGCGGCGCATTATGGCCAAGGGCCGCGCGGTCGCGCGCGGCCAGCGCCGAACTCATGTCATCGGGCGACCATTTGCCCTGACCGACCATCGCGAGGCATCCGACCATCGAGCGCACCTGATGATGCAGGAACGACCGCGCCGATGCCTGCACCCGGATGATGTCGCCGTCGCGCGCTACGTCGAGCCGGTCGAGCGTGCGCACCGGGCTGTCGGCCTGGCAATGCGCCGAACGGAAGGTGGTGAAATCGTGTCGCCCGATCAGCCGGGCCGCACCCGCCGCCATCGCTTCCACATCAAGCGCGACCGGCACACGCCATGCCAGCCCCGCCTCCACCGTCAGTGGCGCGCGGCGATTGATGAGGCGATACTCATAATGGCGGGCAAGGCAGGAAAAGCGCGCATGCCAATCGTCCGCTACCACCTCGCACGCCAAGATCGCCACCGGCGCGGGACGGAGCAGTGCGTTTAGGCCCTCCATCAACCGAAACGGCGTGATTGTGCGGGCAATGTCGACATGCGCGCGCATCCCGCGGGCATGAACGCCCGCATCTGTGCGCCCGGCGGCGTGGACGGTTACGTCCTGATGCACGATACGGGTGAGTGCATCCTCAATCGCTTGCTGGACGCTGGGGCCATGGCTTTGCCGCTGCCAACCCATGAAGGGGCGGCCATCATATTCGATCGTCAGCGCATACCGCATCAGCCGAGGACGGTGCCGGGCGTGATCGGAAAGCCGCGCAGCAGTTCCGCTGACGTCATGGCCCCGCGCCCGGCGCGCTGGAGCAGCGCGGGGCGCAGCGCCGTGGCCCCGCCACACGCGATGGTCAGCGCGTCGTCGAGCACGCAGCCCGGCGCGCCAATGCCCTCGACAACATTAGCACTTAGGAGTTTCACACGCTCGCCGCTGACCGCAAACCACGCGCCGGGGGCGGGGTGGAACGCGCGCACCTGACGCTCGATCTGACGGGCGTTCTGCTGCCAATCGATCCGCGCCTCGGCCTTGTCGATCTTGGCGGCATAGGTCATGCCTTGTTCGGGTTGAGGGATTGCGGGATGACCGGGCAGGTCGGCGAGCACCCGCACCATCAACCGTGCGCCCATCGCGCTCAGTTCCGCGGTCAGCGCGCCCGCTGTCTTTGCCGCGATCGGCGTTTCATCGCGCAAATGGACCGGCCCGGTGTCTAGCCCTGCCTCCATCCCCATGATGCATACCCCAGTCATGTCATCACCCGCCAGGATCGCGCGTTGAATCGGCGCAGCGCCCCGCCAGCGCGGCAGGAGCGAGGCGTGGACGTTCAAGCACCCCAGGCGCGGCGTCGTCAGCACCGGTCGCGGCAGGATCAGGCCATAAGCTGCAACCACCGCAACATCGGCGTCAAGCGCCACAAACTCGGCTTGTGCGCCCGCATCGCGCAAGCTGAGCGGGGTGCGCACCGGGATGCCCATCGCGGCGGCTGCAGCGTGGACCGGGGTAAGGGACAGGCCCTTGCCGCGCCCGGCGGGCCGGGGCGGCTGACTATAGCTCGCGACGATTTCATGCCCGGCCTCTGCCAGTGCGCGCAGCACCGGCACCGCAAAATCGGG
>DHHS01000041.1:14999-18014 GCA_002403415.1 Sphingomonas sp. UBA4766
GATGCAACCCCTTATCGTGCGGGCCATGGCATCCCCCGAAATTGACGCGCTGACGCAGGCGCTGGCGAAACTGCCCGGCCTTGGGCCCCGCTCAGCGCGGCGCGCGGTGCTTCACCTGCTCAAAAAGCGCGAGACGGCGCTGGAGCCGTTGTTGGTCGCGCTTGCCAATGTCTCGGACCGGCTGACGCGCTGTGCGACGTGCGGCAATGTCGATACCAGCGACCCGTGCGGTATCTGCGCTGACCCCCGCCGCGATCAGCGCGCGCTGTGCGTGGTGGAGGAAGTGGCCGATCTTTGGGCGCTCGACCGAGCGCGGCTGTTTCCGGGCCGGTTCCATGTGCTGGGCGGCAAGCTGTCGGCGCTTGACGGGGTCCGGCCGGAGGATTTGAACATCGACGCGCTGATCCGCCGCCTGGAGGCGGGCGGGATTGACGAAGTGGTGCTGGCGATGAACGCCACGCTGGAGGGGCAAACGACCGCGCATTACCTGGCCGACAGGATCGAGCGGTTTCCGGTACGCGTCACGCAATTGGCGCATGGGCTGCCCGTGGGGGGTGAGCTTGACTATCTCGACGAGGGCACCTTGGCGCAGGCTTTGCGCGCGCGCCGACCGGTTGCGTGACCGCACGGCTTGACGCGGGCAAGCCGCTTTCCTAGCTGCTGGTTATGGCCATCCTTCCGATCATCGAGATCCCCGATCCGCGCTTGCGGACGATTTCAACGCCGGTCGACTCGGTGACCGATGACACGCGCGCACTGATCGCCGATATGTTCGATTCAATGTATGCCGCGCGCGGGATCGGGCTGGCAGCGATCCAGATCGGCGTGCCGAGCCGGGTGCTCGTCATCGACCTTCAGGAAGAGGGCGAGGACGGCAAACCGGTCAAGGCGCCGCGCGTGTTCATCAACCCCGAAATCGTCGAGGCTGCGCCGGAACTGAGCGTTTATACCGAGGGGTGCCTGTCGGTGCCCGATCAATATGCCGATGTTGAACGGCCGGCGTCATGCCGGGTGCGCTGGCTTGACGAACAAGGCACCGCGCATGACGAACAGCTCGATGGGTTGCTCGCAACCTGCATCCAGCACGAGATGGATCACCTGGAGGGTATTGTGTTCATCGACCACCTTTCCCGGTTGAAGCGCGAAATGGTGCTCAAGAAACTGGCAAAGGCGCGCAAGGCCGCCGCCTGACGCAGCGGCAGGCGGCTCCGGGGGAACTTCCTCTAACGAAAGGACTATCCGGTGACTGCAAGGCTGTTTGGAATGCCGGGTTCGCTCTACACGGCCCGTGCGCGCAGCTACCTCATTAAGCAACGCATTGATTTTGAGGAAACCATCCCGGCCGATCCCGATTGGACGGCGATCACGCAACAGATTAGCCGGTGGATCATCCCGGTGCTGGTGCTTGATGATGGGACCATCATTCAGGATGGCGTCGCGATCATCGACCATTTCGAAGCGATCGGCGCGCGCTTGCCCGCTTACCCGCAAACGGCCGCACACCGCGCGGTCAGCCATTTGTTCGAGCTGTTCGGGGGTGAGGGGCTGCTCCGCCCTGCCATGCACTATCGCTGGAACTTCGATGCGGAGAATTTGGCGTTCCTACAACGCGATTTCGTCTGCGGGTTGATGCCGGGGGCAACCGGCGAGACTGAGGCTGCGGTGTTCGGCGCGGCCAGCGGGCGGATGCGCAAGGCGGGCGCAAGCTTTGGCGTGAACGCCGATACCGCGCCGACGATCGAGGCAAGCTACCGCGAATTCCTCGACCTGTTCGAAGCCCATCTGGCGGATTACCCCTATCTGCTCGGCGGGCGACCAACGCTGGGCGATTATGGGCTGATTGGGCCGCTATATCCGCATTTGGGCCGTGATCCGGCACCGGCGGCGCTGATGAAGGCGCGCTATCACAATGTCTGGCGATGGGTAGAGCGGATGAACGTGCCGCAGGCGCAGCTCGGCGGGCATGTCGCGAACGGCGAAGCATTGATCGCGGAGGATGCAGTGCCGGAAACGCTAAAGGCGTTGATGCGGTTTGTGGCAACGGATTTCCTGCCCGAACTGGTCGCGCATGTGGCGTTTGCCAATGACTGGCTGGCGGCGCGGCCCGATCTGATCACCGGGACCAACGGGCTGGACCGGCCGGGGATGCGTGGCATCGGCATGGCCACGTTCGATTGGCGTGGGCACAGCATTACCACTGCGGTCATGCCCTATCGCTTTTGGTTGCTCGACCGGGCGCGTAGGGCGGCGGCATCGGCTGCGGCGCTGTTTGAGGAAACCGGGCTGGGGCCGATGCTCGCGCTTGAGACGCAGCGACCAGTGGAGCGACACGGCAATCTCGAAGTCTGGGGCGCGCCGCGCTAACTGCCCGCAAATTGGGCAATCGCTGACAGGGTAGGCGCGGCCCATTCCGCGCGACAGATCAGCACATCGGGCAGCAACGGATCGGCGCAGTTATAGACCAGCGGAGCGCCGTCGATCCGCGACGCATGCAGCCCGGCGGCGATGGCAACGGCGGCGGGGGCACAATTATCCCATTCATATTGACCGCCGGCGTGGAGATAGATTTCTGCGTCACCGCTCAGCACTGACATCGCCTTGAACCCCGCCGATCCCATGGGGACCAGCTCGCCGCCAAGCGCCTTGGCAACCGCATCCGCGACGGCGGGTGGGCGGGTGCGGCTGATGACGATGCGGGGTGGGCGCGTGGACGCCGGGGGAAGCGCGGGCGGGTGCAGACTGCTGAACGTCACTCCCGAAGCGGGGAGCGTGACCGCGCCGACCACCGGCACACCGTCCACCGCCAGCCCGACATGGACCGCATAATCGCCCAGCCGGTCGGCATAATCGCGCGTCCCGTCGAGCGGGTCGATAATCCACACCCGCCGCGCAGCACAGCGGGCCTGATTGTCCTCGGCTTCTTCGGACAGGATGAAATCAGCGGGCCGGGCCGCGCGCAGCCGCGCCAGGATCAGCGCATTGGCCTCTTCGTCCCCGCGTCGACCGAGCTCGGCG
>DHHS01000041.1:18314-20070 GCA_002403415.1 Sphingomonas sp. UBA4766
GAGCTCGGCGGGCGGGCAGGTGGCAGCGGCCATGATCGTGCGCAGCAATCCGCCTGCCTCGCGCGCAATCGCCTCCGCCAGTGCGGCATCGGCGGTCAGGTCATTCACAAATCATAACTCCACACCCCAATGACATGCTCGACAATGCGATTGGCGGCATCCTCGGCGCTTTCACGGGCTGTGTCGATTCTGATTTCGGGGGCCTCGGGCGGTTCATAGGGGCTGGAGATTCCGGTAAAGCCCGCAATCTCGCCGCGCCGCGCCCGCGCGTAAAGCCCCTTCACATCGCGTGCCTCGGCCAGGTCCAGCGGGGTATCGATGAAAATCTCCACAAACTGATCGGGGCCCGCCATTGCGCGCACCATCGCACGTTCGGCGCGATGGGGCGAGATGAATGCGGCAATCACGATCAGCCCGGCATCGGCCATCAGCTTGGCAACGCACCCTGCGCGACGGATATTTTCCACGCGGTCGGCCAAGCCAAAGCCCAGATCCTGGGTCAGCCCGTGGCGCAGATTGTCGCCGTCGAGCAGGAAGGTATGGCGCCCCAGCGCGTGAAGCTTTTGCTCGACCAGATTGGCGATAGTGGATTTGCCCGAACCCGACAGTCCGGTTAGCCAAAGGATGCGCGGTTGCTGCCCCTTTATCGCGGCGCGCGCGGCGGGGGTGACTTCGGTTGCCTGCCAATGGACATTGTCCGCGCGGCGCAGCGCCTTGCGGATCATGCCGGCCGCGACCGTCGCATTGGTTGCCCGGTCGATCAGGATGAACCCGCCCAGCATCCGGTTCTCGGTATAGGGTTCAAAGACCACTGGCCGGTCGGTCGCGAGATCGACGACCCCGATGTCGTTCAGCGCCAGCGTGCGTGCCGCCAGCCGGTCAAGCGTGTTGACGTCAACGACATGATCGGGCGCGCCCAGCGTTGCCGATACGGTCTGGGTGCCAAGCTTCAACAGATACGCGCGACCCGGCAGCATCGGCGTGTCATCCATCCACACCAAGGTGGCGGAAAAGCGATCGGCAATTGGCGGGGGCGCGTCGGCGCTCGCGATCAGGTCCCCGCGCGAGCAATCGACCTCGTCAGTGAGCGTGACGGTTACCGACTGGCCAGCGATGCCCGCGGCAAGTTCGCCGTCCATCGTCACGATCCGGGCGATATGGCTGAGGCGGCCTGAAGGGAGAAGGCGGACGGGATCGCCGCTGCGCACGCTCCCGCTCGCGATTTGGCCAGCAAAACCGCGAAAGTCGTGATTGGGCCGGTTCACCCACTGGACCGGGAGCCGCAAGGGGAGTGCCGCGCTGTCTCCGCGCTCGATTTCGACCGCCTCCAGATGGGCGATCAGCGTCGGACCCCGATACCATGGCATATGGGGGGAGGGGCTTGCCACATTGTCGCCGCGAAAGCCCGACAGCGGGATGGCGGTGACTTCCCCCACGCCGCATGACTGCGCAAATGCCGCATAGTCGGCCACGATCGCGTCAAAGGTGTGCTGGTCATAGTTGACCAGGTCCATCTTGTTGATTGCCAGCACGACATGGCGCACGCCGAGCAGATGAGTGAGGTAGCTGTGCCGCCGTGTCTGCGGCAGCACCCCCTTGCGCGCGTCGACCAGGATTACAGCGAGGTCGGCGGTCGATGCGCCCGTCACCATATTGCGGGTGTATTGCTCATGCCCTGGCGTGTCGGCGACAATGAACTTGCGCTTGTCAGTCGCAAAAAAGCGGTAGGCAACGTCGATGGTGATGCCCTGTTCGC
>DHHS01000041.1:20365-20802 GCA_002403415.1 Sphingomonas sp. UBA4766
TGGTGATGCCCTGTTCGCGCTCGGCGGCCAGCCCGTCGACCAGCAGCGCAAAGTCGATCGCCTCCCCTTGTGTCCCGAACCGTGCGCTGTCCGCGCGCAGGGCGGCGAGCTGATCGTCAAACACCATCCGGCTGTCATAGAGCAGGCGGCCGATCAGCGTGGACTTGCCATCATCGACTGAGCCACAGGTGATGAAGCGGAGCAGCGACTTTTCGGCATGGCGCGCGAGGTAAGCGTCGATGTCGTCCGCGATGAGCGGGTCCGGGGTAAACCGGTCGGTGGCGGTCATCAGAAATAGCCCTCCGCCTTTTTCAACTCCATGCTCGCGCCCGGATCGTGGTCGATCACTCGGCCCTGTCGCTCGGACGTGGCGGTGAGCAACATTTCCTGAATCACTTCGTTCAGCGTTGCAGCTCGGCTCTCCACGGCGCCGGTCA
>DHHS01000041.1:21097-21335 GCA_002403415.1 Sphingomonas sp. UBA4766
CGGCTCTCCACGGCGCCGGTCAACGGCCAGCAACCGAGCGTGCGGAACCGGACCCAGCGCTCAACCAATGCCACCGGGTGGCCGAGCACCGCGCGCAACCGGTCCGGGTCATCGGCCATGAAGATTTGTCCGTCCCGTTCATAGGTGGGGCGCAGCGCGCTGAAATAGAGCGGAACAATCTCGATCCGTTCGCGCGCGATATATTGCCAGATATCAAGCTCGGTCCAGTTGGACAGCG
>DHHS01000041.1:21628-21817 GCA_002403415.1 Sphingomonas sp. UBA4766
GCTCGGTCCAGTTGGACAGCGGAAAGACGCGGATGCTCTCTCCGTTATTTTTGCGGGCGTTGTAGAGGTTCCACAGCTCGGGTCGTTGCCGTTTCGGGTCCCATCGTTGCGCGGTGGAGCGAAAGCTGAACACGCGTTCTTTCGCCCGGCTTTTCTCCTCATCGCGCCGCGCGCCGCCAAAGGCTGCGT
>DHHS01000041.1:22111-27278 GCA_002403415.1 Sphingomonas sp. UBA4766
CGCGCGCCGCCAAAGGCTGCGTCAAAGCCGTGCTCGGTCAGGGCCTGCTTCAACCCTTGCGTCTTCCATAGCTCGGTGTGGCGGGCACCGTGGTCGAACGGGTTGATCGCTTGCGCGACTGCCTCGGGATTGCGGTGAACGATCAGCGGCATTCCCGCTGTTGCGGCCGCGCGCGCGCGCAGTTCGTACATCGCCTGAAATTTCCAGCTCGTATCGACATGGAGCAGGGGAAAGGGCGGCGGCGCAGGGTAAAATGCCTTGCGCGCCAGATGCAGCATCACGGCGGAGTCCTTGCCAATCGAATAGAGCATGACCGGCCGTTCCGCTTCGGCCACTACTTCGCGCAGGATGTGGATGCTTTCCGCCTCAAGACGGTCGAGATGGGTCAGCAGCTTGGTCATCGCCGCCCTAATTGGCGCGCGCGCGCCCGATCTGCCACGAAGTTATTGTGTTGCGCGCAAAACCATCACTCAAGGTCGCGGCGTTCGACCGAATCGAGAATGCGCGCGCCCGCCATGAACACCGCAACCGGGCACACGCTGAACAATAGCCAGCCGCCAAAGCCCGGATATTGTTCCATATAGTGCACCCCGCGCTCAACCGCGCCCAGCCCCAGCGCGTATATCACCACAAAGGCTTCGAACTTGTTCTTGATAATGAACAGACTGAAAAACTTGCGCCACATGATCGAACCTTAAGCAAGCGCCGGGCCAAGCGCAGATTTCCGCCATTCAGTCGTTAAGCCAAATGGTTAATTGTCAATGAATCCGACAGTCCGAGCTGGTCGAGCAGCGCGGCGCGGGCGCGGGTGATGTCGGCGATCAGCGCAGGGTTGGCAATGTCGGCAGCGTCGATCTGTTCGGGCCATTCGCGCCGCACCAAGGCGTCCAGCCGGTCGAGCTTGGCCGCATCGACCATGAAGCGCGGGTCGATGCGCGCGGGATCGGCGACCACCCGCAGCCGCAGGCACGCCGGACCGCCGCCATTCGCCATCGATTCGCGCACGTCCACCACTTCAACCCGGCGGATCGGGCCATTACCGGCAAGCATGTCCTGAAGCCAGCTCCAGACGCGCGGGTTGGCGCGCGATTCCTCTGGCACGATCAGCGCGCTGCTCCCGTCGGGGAGCGTGACAAGCTGCGCGTTGAACAGATAGGAGGAGACCGCATCGGCTAGGCTGACGGCGCTTGCGGGCACTTCGACGATTTGTGCGGTTGGCATCGCGGCGATCAGCGCGTCGAAAAACGCACCGGGCTCGGCAAAGGCGTGTTCATGCGCGAACAGCACCGGGCCATTGGCGACCGCCACGACATCATTGTGGAACGCTCCGGCCGCAATCGCCGCCGGGTTCTGTTCGACAAACAGGGTGCGTGCGGGGTCAAGCCGGTGCGCGCGCGCAATTGCCTCGCTCGCGGTCCGGCTCTGGCGCGCGGGGAAGGGGCCGCCTGGCTCGCCATAGACGAAAATCTCGACGCCGGGCGCATCATGCACGGGCGCCAACCGCATGTGATTGGCCGCCCCTTCATCGCCAAAGGGGGCGGGCACCGGACCATGAACGACGAAGGCGGGATCGACGAAGGCCAGCCGCAACTGTGCCAGCGTCTCGGGCCATTCATGGCTGCGATGCGGCATGGTGAGCAGGTTTGCGACTGTCAAATGGCACTTGCCATCGGCGGTGTCGGGGGCGGGCGATACGGTTGCGGCATTGGCGGCCCACATGGCGGATGCCGACAGCGCCCGCGCCTTGAGGACCGCTGGTGCCGCGCCATAATCGGTCGCGAGTGCCGCTAACCAACGATGGTCGGGCCGCGCATGGGGCAGCAAAATCCCCTGCGCGAGGCCCAATGCAAGGTTGGCGCGCATCTTGGCAATTCCCTGAAGCGCGGCGGCGCGCGGGTGCGACGTCTTGCCCGCATTGCCGGTGGCAGCAAGGTTACCAAGGCTGAGGCCGGCATAATTATGGCTGGGGCCGATCAGTCCGTCGAAATTGATCTCAGTAATCATGCGCGTTCCACAAACAGGATTTCGGTGTCGATGTCGGCGCCAATTCGGGCCGCGCAGTCGCGGTCGATGACGACGCCGTCGGGAGCGCGGCGCACCCGGCCATAGGCGCAGCGAAACGCAGCCAAGCTCCCATGTGCGACCAGCGCCGCATCGCCGCCATCGTCGTTGGTGGCGACAACCCGCGCGGCCTGTGCCTCGCGGATCGAGCGCACCGTGTCGGTCCGCGCGATCATCGTTGGCCCGCCGTCAAAAATGTCGACATAGTTTTCATAGCGAAACCCCTCATGCTCGAGCATCCGCATCGCCGCCCGCCCCGATGGGTGGGGAATGCCGATCGCAGCGCGCGCGGTCTCCGACAGCATGGCGGTGTAGACCGGATGTTTGGGAAAGAGGTCGGCGATGAACTGATGCCCGTGGATGGCGTTGAACTGGTCGGCGTCCTGAAAATTCATTCCGAAAAACCGGCCCGCCAGCCCATCCCAGAATGGCGATCCGCCCGCTTCGTCGATCACCCCGCGCAGTTCGGCCAGCACCCGGTCGGCAAAACGCGCGCGGTGCCGCGCCATGAACAGATAGCGGCTGCGCGCGAGTAACAGCCCAAGCCCGCCGGCCCGCTCGGCCGGGTGGAGGAACAAGCCGCCAACTTCGCTGCACCCCTCAAGATCGGTGGTCAGCGCGAGCATTTCGGCGCGGAAGGTGCGGTGCAATTCGCTGCTATGCTGGGTCAGCGTGCTCAGCCGATAGCTGTAAAACGGATGGTGCTGCCCGACGCTGGTGAAAATCTGGCAAGTGCCGCGCACATCGCCGGTTGCGGTGTTTTCGAGGACGAGCACGAACAGCTCATCGGCAAGCGTGGCTTCGGTGCGGGCAAAGGCGGCTGCGCTCCGATCCAGCTTGGCGCGGAGCGCGGCGCGGTCGGGCGGTAGGTTGGTGAAGCCCCCGCCGGTGAGCTTTGCCATTTCGTATAGGTGTTGCAGGTCGCCGTCGCGTGCGGCGCGGATGACAAAGCTCACAAATGACCTTTCTGGGCGATGCGGGCGATGGCGAGGGCGGATAGTGCCGCGCGTTCGGGTAGCGAGTCCACGATAAGATATTCATCCGCCGAGTGGATGTCGCCGCCGCGCGCGCCCATCGTGTCGACCACGGGCACACCACAGGCGGCGATGTTATTGCCGTCGCACACCCCGCCGGTGTCGCGCCAGCCAATGGCAATGCCCAGATCGGCACCCGCTGCTTTAACAGTGGCGAACAGGCGGGCGGCATCGCCGCTGATCGGCTTTGGCGCTCGGTTGAAGCTGCCGTGGCAGTCGATCACTACGTCGTGCGCCGTGGCAACTGCGGCAATGCTGGCGGCAAGATGTTCGGTCGCCAGCGCAATAGCGGCGGCATCCTTGGGCCGGAAATTGACGCGCAAAATCGCGAGGTCGGGCACAACATTATTCGGTCCGCCACCCTCGATACGGGCTGGATTGACGGCAAGCATCGGCGATCGCGCCGCCGCCAGCCGCAGTGCGAGATCAGCGGCGGCGAGCACGGCATTGCGCCCGTCATCGGGATTGCGGCCAGCATGGGCGCTTTTGCCGCGCACGGTGATCGAGAAATTGCCGGTGCCGCCCCGCGCGCCCGCCAGCGTGCCATCGGCGAGCGCAGGCTCGTAGGTGAAGGCGGCAAGCTTGCCGCGCGCCACGCGCTCGATCAGCCGCGCGGACGACAGCGACCCGGTTTCCTCGTCCGCGCCGATCATCACCTGATAGCCCAGCTGCTCCGCAAAGGGGCTGGCCTCCACCGCCCGCAACGCCGCGAGCATCACCGCAATCCCGCCCTTCATATCGGCGACACCGGGGCCGTTCAGCACGCCTTCCTCACGCCACACGCACTGCTGAAACGGGTGGTCGGCGGGATAGACCGTGTCCATATGCCCGGTGAACAGCATTTGCAGCGGTGCGGACGGTCGCACCGTCACCAGCAGATGCTGGCCATGGTCAAGCGGTGCGCGGGTGCCATCGGCGCGGACGGTTTCGACCGGATCGGGGGCCTCCAGCGTGACCGCGCCGGGAAGCGCGGCAAAGGCATCCGCCAGCAATGCACCCATCGCCGCCACCCCGGCCAGGTTGCGCGTGCCCGAGTTGATCGCGCTCCACGCCAGCACCTGGTCGAGCATGGGGGCGGCACGGGCGTCATCGACCAGCGCTGCTTCGGCAAGGGAAAGGGTGGCCATGAGCAATGGTCTAGCCGCATCCGCCGCGCGGCTCCACCCACTTACTTGACGAATGTCGCGGGGCGGGGTCCAACATTGCGACCATGACCTATGAAATCGCAAAATTCATCCACATCACGGGCGTGGTTATGTTGATGGGCAACATCACTGCGACGGCGTTTTGGAAAGTATTTGCCGATGGCACGGACGATCCCCGGATCATTGCCTTTGCCCAGCGGCTGGTGACGATCACCGATTGGAGCCTTACCTTTTGGGGCGTTGTGCTGACAATGGTGGGTGGTTACGGCGCGCTGTGGATCGCAGGCGCGAACCCGCTGGCGGGCGGATGGCTGGTGTGGAGCCAGGCGCTGTTCGTAGTCGCCGGATTGATCTGGCTGGGCATTTTGGTTCCTATCCAGATCCGTCAGGCGCGTGCTGCGCGCGAATTTGCGCAGGGCGGCAGCATTACCGATGCGTTCCGGCGCGACAGCCGCCGTTGGATCATGTGGGGGCTGATCTCGACAGTGCCCCTGGTCGGTGCCACCTGGCTGATGGTCGCCAAGCCCTATTGAGGGACAAGCCGCGCTGCAAATGCCGCCATGACGTCGCGGTAAAGCTGACGTTTGAACTCGACGGCCAGGTCCACCACCTCATGCGGATCGACCCAGCGCCAGGCACGAAACTCCGGGTGGGCGGTGGCGATGTTGATGTCGCTGTCGGTGCCGTGAAAGCGGAACAGGAACCAGCGCTGGCGCTGTCCCCGCCATTTCCCCCGCCAAATCCGGCCGATTAGTTCATCGGGCAGGTCGTAGAAAAAATCGCCCGGCCCTTCGGCAATCAGCGTGACCTTGTCAGGAGCGATGCCGGTTTCCTCGCCCAGTTCGCGCAACGCGGCGGCCGTCCCATCCTCGCCGGGGTCGATGCCGCCCTGGGGGGGCTGCCAAGCCTCAACCTCGGTGTCGAGCC
>DHHS01000041.1:27556-47641 GCA_002403415.1 Sphingomonas sp. UBA4766
CTGCCAAGCCTCGACCTCAGTGTCGAGCCGCTGGCCGACAAACACCTGTCCCGCGCGGTTCAGGATCAATATACCGGCACAGGGGCGATAAGGGAGCGCATCCTTGTCAATCACGCCATCGCCTCGGCAATCACTGCTTTCAGTGCGGCAAGCGCGCCCGCCACATCGGCCTGAGCCGACGGAATCGCCTTTCGCATCGTCACAAAGCCATGGATATTGCCCACTGCCTCGCGGTAAATCACCGGCACGCCCTCAGCGATAAGCGCAGCGGCATAGGCACGCCCCTGATCGCGCAATGGGTCGAGCCCTGCGGTCATCACCACCGTGGGGGGCATGTCACGGTGGTTGCCATGAAGTGGCGCACCCCGCCAGTCATCAGGCGTTGTGGCATAGGCCGCATCAAACCACGCCATCCCCTCCTTAGTCAGCACGCGCCCCTGATTGAACAAGTCGTAGGATGCATATCGGTCTGCCTTGTCCACCGTGGGATAAATCGGAAACTGGGCGATGACCGGCACAGCGGCGGGCACGTCGCGCAGCGCCATAGTAGTTACAATCGCCAGGTTCCCGCCCGCGCTATCCCCCATCGGCACCAGCCCGGTCACGGTCCGGCCCAGCGCGTCGGGACTGGTCGCCACCCAGCGGGCTGCCGCCTCGCAATCCTCTGGCGCTGCCGGAAAAGGATGTTCGGGCGCCAGCCGGTAATGCACCGCGACGACGGGCAGGTCGAGCTGGCGGCTGACCTCTGCACAAAATCCCGCATGGGTATCAAGATCGCCGATCACAAAGCCGCCACCGTGGAAAAACACCACCACCGGGCCGGGCGCTCGCTCGCTGCGCACATCGAACAGCCGCAGGGGGATGTCGCCCGCTGCCCCCGGTGCGGCCAGATCACGGACCACGGCCAACTCACCCAGCGGCAGATCGACCATATCCTTGCTTGCCACATACACCGCCCGCGCGCCCTCTGGCGGCAGTTCGTGCATTTTCGGCCCTGGTAGCGTGTTGAGCATCGCCAGCAATTGGGCGACATCGGGGCGCGTGAAATGCTCGGTCATGGGGCTCTCCGGTTCGGGTAGCGCGGGGCTGCGCGGTTGCTTACCTAAAGCGCGTGTTCGCTGTCGTCCATCACCCCGATTATGTAGCGCCAGCGTCGGCGCGCTCGGCCTATCAATGGAACAAGAACGGGCTGGTCCGCGATGTGCTGCTGGCGAGCGGGACGGCGATTGACTGGCATAAACCAGCGCCGATGCCGCGGCATTGGTTAGAGGCGGTGCACGACCCTGGCTATGTCGCCGAAGTGCTTGCCGCACGCGTCCCCGCCGCCAAGGAAAGGCGCATCGGCTTTCCGGTGACGCCGCAGGTGGCGCGGCGCGCCGTGATGGTGCCGGGGGGCACGTATCTGGCGGCGCGGCTGGCGATCGGTCGCGGGTTTGCCGCCAACAGCGCAGGCGGGAGCCACCATGCGCTCGTCGAGACCGGGGCTGGTTACTGCGTGTTCAACGATCTGGCGATTGCGGCGGTTCGGCTGGTTCAGGAGGGGTTCGGACCCGTGCTGATCGTCGATTGCGATGTGCATCAGGGGGATGGCACCGCCGCACTGACCGCTGGCTGGCCCGACATTGCCACCTATTCGATTCATGCCGAGAAGAACTTTCCGGCGCGCAAAGCCCGGTCGACCGTTGATGTCGCGCTCCCCGATGGGGCGGCGGATGAACCGTATCTGGAAGCACTGGCGACCACGCTCGCGCCGTTGATGGAGCGGTTTCGCCCACGGATCATCCTCTACCAGGCGGGGGTTGACCCCTATGGCGGTGACCGGCTGGGGCGGTTGAACCTGAGCGCCGCCGGGCTGATCGCGCGCGAGCAAATGGTGGCGGGGATGGCGCGGGCGCGCGGCGTGCCACTCGCTTCGACGCTGGGGGGTGGTTATGGGGCTGACGCGCTGGAAGTCGCGCAGCGCCATGTTGCCTCGTTGCTCGCGTTGGCGGGGGCGTTTGCAAAGCAATGATTTTGGGCTCAGCCGCATTTTCTGTCTTGGGGCTGGCGCAGCGTCGCTCTAGACGATGACGATTGCAGGTTACAGGACAACGACAATGGCATCGGCCACGCACCAGCTTCTTCCCGACGACACCGCCCCCGCCACACCCGCCGAATCCGTCGTGGTGCGCTTTGCCGGGGATTCGGGCGATGGGATGCAGTTGACCGGCGGGCAATTCACGCTGTCGACTGCGCTATCGGGCAATGATCTGGCGACGTTTCCCGATTTTCCGGCGGAAATCCGGGCGCCGCAGGGAACGCTGTTCGGCGTGTCGGCGTTTCAGATCAATTTTGGTTCGACCGAGATCGAGACCGCGGGCGACGCGCCCGATGTGCTGATCGCGATGAATCCGGCAGCACTCAAGACCAATATCGATCAGTTGAAGCCCGGCGGGCTGGTAATTGCCGATGCAGGCGAATTTGGCGACCGCAATCTGGCCAAGGCCAGATATGACGCCAACCCGCTCACCGATGGCAGCCTGGCCAAGTGGCAATTGCTGGCGTTCGACATTTCCGCGCTGACGCTCGAATCGGTGAAGCCCTTTGGTCTGGGCAATAAGGAAGCGCTGCGTTGCAAGAATATGTGGACGCTGGGGCTGGCGCTTTGGATGTTCGATCGCAGCCGGGCGCCGATCATCGACTGGCTTAAAGCAAAGTTCGCCAAGAATGAAGTGTTGGCCGAGGCCAATATCGCTGCGCTCAACGCTGGGCATGCTTATGGCGAGACGGCGGAGATTGGCGGCGGCGGGCTGGGCGCGCACCGGCTGCGGCAGCTTCATGTTGATCCGGCTGCGGTCGAGCCGGGCCTGTATCGCACCATCACCGGGGCGGAGGCAATTTCGCTGGGGCTGGTCGCAGGCGCGCAACTCGCCGATCTACCGATGTTTTTCGGTGGCTATCCGATTACACCTGCATCCGCCATTCTCCACCATCTGGCCCGGTTGAAGGAATTTCACGTCACCACTTTTCAGGCAGAGGACGAGATTGCCGCCATCGCCTCTGCGATTGGCGCGTCCTATGCGGGGCAACTGGGCGTCACCTCTTCATCGGGGCCGGGGATCGCGCTCAAAGGCGAAGCGATGGGTCTCGCGATCATGACCGAACTGCCGCTGGTCATCATCAATTCGCAGCGCGGCGGGCCATCGACCGGGCTGCCCACCAAAACCGAACAGTCGGACCTGTATCAGGCGATTTATGGCCGCAATGGCGACGCACCAATGCCGGTGATTGCCGCGTGTTCGGCAGCCGATTGTTTTGATGTCGCGATCGAGGCGGTTCGGATCGCGACGCAATATATGACGCCGGTGATGGTTCTAACCGATGGCTATATCGCCAATGCGGCCGAGCCTTGGAAAGTGCCCGACATGAGCGACTATGCGCCGTTTCCGGTGACGTTCCTCGATTCGGTGCCGGACGGGGGCTTCCTCCCCTATGCCCGCGACAACAAGCTCGCGCGGCCATGGGTGAAGCCCGGGACGCCGGGGCTGCTCCACCGGATTGGCGGGATCGAAAAGGCACAAGGGACCGGCAATATCGACTACAGCGCCGCCAACCATCAGTTGATGACCGACACGCGAAAGAACAAGGTGCTGGGCGTTGCCGTGCCCGATCAGCAGGTGTCGCTGGGCGCGACATCGGGGCGGCTGGCGGTGGTGGGCTGGGGATCGACCTATGGCCCCATTCATCAGGCGGTGCGGCGCGCGCTGCGCCGGGGACAGGATGTGGCGCATATCCATATTCGCCACATCTGGCCGATGCCCGGCAATCTGGGTGATTTGCTCAAGGGTTATGAGAAGATCCTCGTCCCCGAAATGAACACCGGCCAGTTGAAGACGGTTTTGCGCGATCAGTTCCTGGTCGATGCCCGCCCGCTCAACAAAGTTTCCGGCCAACCCTTCCGCATCTTCGAAATCGAAGAAGCGATCGACACAATGCTGGCATAAGGACGCCTGCCATGAACGATATGACCACCATCACCCGCACGACCACGCCCAAGGATTGGGAGTCCGATCAGGAAGTGCGCTGGTGCCCCGGTTGCGGCGACTATGCGATCCTGAAAGCGATGCAGCGGACCATGCCCGAAATCGGTGCAACGCCCGAAAATACGGTGTTTGTCAGCGGCATCGGCTGTTCGTCGCGCTTTCCCTATTATATGGAAACCTATGGCTTCCACACGATCCACGGGCGTGCCTGTGCGGTTGCGACAGGCGTAAAGCTCGCCAATCCCGCGCTCGATGTGTGGATCATCACCGGCGATGGCGATGCGCTGTCGATTGGTGGCAACCACACGATGCATTTGCTCAGGCGTAACCTCAATTGCCAGCTCATCTTGTTCAACAACGAGATTTACGGCCTGACCAAGGGGCAATATTCGCCGACCAGCCGCGAGGGCACGCAAAGTCCCTCCACCCCCTTTGGTTCGGTTGACCATCCGGCAAAGCCCTGCGCCTTTGCGCTTGGCAGTGGCGCGCGGTTCGTCGCGCGCGGGATCGACGTGCACAAGAACCTGCCCGCCGTGCTGAAAGCCGCTTATCACCACAAAGGTGCTGCGTTTGTGGAGATTTTTCAGAACTGCATCGTCTATAATGATGAAGTGTTCGAGGAATTCACCGCCAAAACCAACGCAGCCGAGCATCAACTCTGGCTGGAAGATGGCAAGCCGATGCTGTTTGCCGGTGGCTCAAAGGGGATTGCCATTGACCACAAGACGCTGACCCCGGTGGTGGTCGAGGTGGTGGAGGGCGATTGGGAAGGTGCGGGCGTGATCGTTCACGATGTCACCAATCGGACCGTCGCGCACATGCTGGTCGAGTTACCGTTCGGCGATTTTCCGATGGCGCTCGGCGTGCTCTATGACGATCCCAAGCCGACCTTTGAGGAGGCGGTTGTCAACCAGAATGAAGCGGTGTCGCGCGGCAAGATCGCCGATCTCCAAAAACTGGTTGCCAAGGGGCAGACCTGGACGGTGGAGAACGCGCACCACGCGCAGGGGTGATGACCGGCATCCTGTGGCTCAGGCGTGATCTGCGGCTCGCGGATCAGACCGCGCTGGCGGCGGCGATGGCCGACGGGCCGGTGGTGCCGGTCTACATCCTCGATGATGAGACCCCGAAACACCGGCGGATGGGCGGGGCATCGCGCTGGTGGCTGCACCATAGCCTCGCCAGCCTTGCGCGCGATTTGGAAGCGGCGGGATCGCGCCTGATCCTGCGCCGCGGGCGGTGCGAGGATGTGCTGGCGGCGCTGGCGGTGGAAATGGGCACCACGCGCGTCCACGCGCTGCGCCATTATGAGCCATGGTGGCGCAATGCCGAACGCGCGGTGGCGAAGCGCCTTAATCTGGTGCTCCATGATGGCAATTACCTCGCGCCTGCAGGATCGGTGACGACGGGGACGGGCGGTCAGTATAAGATTTTCACCCCGTTCTGGCGCGCGCTGCAAGCCAAGATGCCGCCCGCTCGTCCGGCGGCTGCACCCGCCCAAATTCCCGCGCCCGCCGTCTGGCCGGATAGCGATCCGCTGACCGATTGGGGGTTGCTGCCAAATCGGCCCAATTGGGCAGCCGGGTTTGACGCCGCGTGGACGCCGGGGGAGCATGGTGCGCAGGCGCGGCTGTCGGCGTTTGTCGCGGCGGCGGCGGGCTATGGCGAAGCGCGCAACTTGCCCGGCGTGGTCGGCACGTCAGGCCTGTCGCCGCATTTGCACTTTGGCGAGATATCGCCCGCGACCATCTGGCACGCGGTCGCCGGGCGGGGCGGGTCGGTCGCGACGTTCCTGAGCGAGCTTGGCTGGCGCGATTATTCGCAGAATGTGATCCTGCAATTCCCCGAATACGGTGCCGCAAATGCCCGCGCGCCCTTTGACCAATTCCCCTGGCGCACGGGCGATGCGGCCGCCGCCGACCTGAAAGCGTGGCAAGCGGGGCGCACCGGCTATCCGATCGTCGATGCCGGGATGCGCCAGCTTTGGGCGACGGGGTGGATGCATAACCGGGTGCGGATGATCGCAGCATCATTTCTGGTGAAGCATTTGCTGATCGACTGGCGGCGTGGCGAGGAATGGTTCTGGGATACGCTTGTCGATGCCGATTACGGATCGAACGCCGTCAATTGGCAATGGACGGCGGGAACCGGCATTGATTCAAACATGTTTGTGCGGATCATGGCACCGCTCAGCCAGTCGGAGAAATTCGATGCAGCGGACTATATCCGCCAATGGGTACCCGAATTGCGCGATGTGCCCGCGCCCGCCATTCACGACCCCGATTTGATGGGGCAACGGCCGCGCGGCTATCCGTCCAAGCTGATCGAGCACCGCGATGCGCGTGCCCGCGCCTTGGAAGCGGTGCGGCAAATCGGCTAAGGCGCGCGCGTGACCAATCAGGGCAAGATCAACAAGGCGGCGCCCTGCTCGGCACGTGCTGGCGTGCTTGGCTGGTTGGCGCCGTTGTTTCACCGGGTTCTGGACAAGATTGACGCGGGACTTGTCGAGGGTGGGATTGATGCCGTTTTGCCCGATGGCGGGCGGCGGTTGCTCGGCGGTCGCGCGCCGGGGCCGGTGGCGCGCGTGGAGATTGCCGATTGGCGTGCGCTGCTGCGGCTGATGATTGGTGGGTCGGCGGGCTGGTATCTGGCTTGGTCGCGCCGCGAATGGTCCAGCCCCGACCCGGTAGTGGTGTTTGAGGTCTTTGGCCGTAATCGCCATTCGCTCGGCCAAACGGGGCGATCGGGCGGGCTGGTCCGGATCGCGAAGCGCGTTCTCCACGGCCTGCGCCGCAACAACCGGGCGGGCGCGCGCCGCAATATCGAGGCGCATTACGACCTCGGCAATGATTTCTACACCGAATGGCTCGACCCCACACTCAGCTATTCGAGTGCGGTGTTCGGCGCGAGCACCGACGATCTGGAAACCGCGCAGCAGCGCAAGCTGGCGGCGATTCTGGCGCGGACCGGCACTGCGCCCGGGGATCGGATCTTGGAGATTGGCTGCGGCTGGGGCTCGTTTGCGGCACACGCAGCGGGTGCGGGCCGACACGTGCATGCGATCACGCTCTCATCGGCACAGGCGGCGGCGCTGACCGCGCGTCGATTGCCCGGCGTCACGGTGTCGATCACCGATTATCGTGACGTGACGGGGGTGTTTGACGCCGTCGCCAGCATCGAAATGGTCGAAGCAGTGGGGCAGGCCTATTGGGCGACCTATCTCGGAACGATAGCGCGCGTGCTGAAACCGGGGGGGTGCGCCGCCATCCAGTATATCGCGATCGATGATGCGATTTTCGACGCATATGCTGCCAATGTCGATTTCGTGCAGGCTTATGTCTTTCCCGGCGGGATGTTGCTGTCGCAGCGCCAGTTCCGCGAACTGGCAGAGGCGGCGGGGTTCGCCTGGGTCGATCAGGTCGATTTCGCCGCCGATTATGCGGAGACGTTGCGGCGCTGGCGGCAACGCTTCGACGCGGCGGTTACGGACGGTCGATTGCCGGTGCGGTTCGACCGTCATTTCATCGATTTATGGCGATTTTATCTCATGTATTGCGAAGGCGGTTTTCGCGGTGGTGGGCTGCAAGTGTCGCAGGTGACGCTCATCAAGCAATAGCGCGCTCGACTCGTTCGAAATGGCCGGTGTCGAAATCGGCGATCAGCAATTGCGTGATCCGTGCCGCAACGTCCTCGGGCGGCTTGACCGAGGCGGGGTCTTCGCCCGGGTAGGCCGCCGCGCGCATCGCGGTGCGAGTCGCGCCGGGGTCGATGATCGCGGCGCGCACGCGCGAGATATTGGCAACCTCCGCCCCGTAACAGCGCAGCAGCACTTCGAACGCTGCCTTTGATGCGCCATACTCGCCCCAGTAAGCGCGCGGGCTCCCGGCCACCGCCGACGTCAGGCCAATCACCCGGCCAGCGGGCGCGCGGCGCAGCATCGGGTCGAATGCCGCGATCAACGCGGCTTGTGCGCTGACGTTGAGCGTCATCACCCGCGCCAGCTCCTTGGGATCAATTGTTGCGACGGCGCCCAGTGTGCCGAGCATCGCTGCGTTCAGCACCATGATGTCGAGCCGGTCCCAACGGCCGCTCAACGCCACGGCGAGGCGAGCCACGGCATCCGATTCGAGAAAATCAACCGGGGCAATGGTGGCCGAGCCGCCGCGCGCGTAAATCGCGTCCTCAACCTCCTCGAGCGCGCCTGCGGTTCGCCCGGTCAGGATCACATGCGCGCCAGCCCCCGCCAGCGCGATGGCCGTGGCCGCGCCGATCCCCCGGCTCGCCCCGGTGACGAGCGCAATTCGGTCAGCAAGCGGCTTGTCGGTCACTTCATCCATCCTTGGTTTCGGCCTTAGCTTACCCGTTCGGCGAGCAGCGCGAACTGATCGACGGTTTCGATTTCGTCCTGATCGGTGAGCGGGGTGGGGTAATCGCCGCTGAAGCACGCGTCGCAGTGGCTGGGCGCGTCCGCGCGGCGGCTGTCCGCGCCCAAGGCCTTGTAAAGCCCGTCGATCGATACAAAGGCGAGGCTGTCGGCATGGATGAAATCGGTCATCCCGCCGACGTCGAGCTTGGCGGCGAGCAGCTTTGCCCGCTCCGGCGTGTCGACGCCGTAGAAGCAGCTATGTCGGGTGGGCGGGCTGGCGATGCGCATGTGCACTTCGGCTGCTCCCGCTTCCCGCATCATCGTCACGATCTTGAGCGAGGTTGTGCCGCGCACGATCGAATCATCGATCAGGATGATCCGTTTGCCGGTAATCAGCGCACGATTGGCATTATGCTTCAGCTTGACGCCCAGGTGGCGCACCTTGTCGCCGGGTTGAATGAAGGTGCGGCCGATATAGTGCGATCGGATAATCCCCAGCTCAAACGGGATGCCCGATTGCTGGGCATAGCCAATCGCAGCGGGAACGCCCGAATCAGGCACCGGGATTACCAGATCAGCTTCCACCGGCGCTTCGACGGCGAGCTGCGCGCCAATCGCCTTGCGCACTGAATAGATCGACTGGTCATCGACAATCGAATCAGGGCGCGAGAAATAGACATGCTCGAAAATGCACGGGCGCGAGGGCTGGGCAGGGAAGGGCATGATCGAGCGCGTCTCGGTCCCCTGAACGATCACCAGCTCACCCGGGTCAATCGCGCGGACAAATTGCGCGCCGACCACGTCGAGCGCTACCGTTTCGGACGCGAAGATGATCGCGCCGTCGAGCGTGCCCATCACCAGCGGGCGGATGCCCAGCGGATCGCGGCAGGCAATCATCCCCTCGGGCGTCATCACGACCAGCGAATAGGCACCCTCCACCTGGCGCAGCGCGTCGATGAACTTGTCGAGCAGGGTGCGATAGCTCGACGTCGCGACCAGATGGATGATCGTTTCGGTGTCGCTGGTCGATTGAAAGATCGATCCGCGCCGCACCAGCTCGCGGCGCAGCCGGGTCGCGTTTGAGATATTGCCGTTATGCGCGATAGCGAAGCCGCCCGATTGCAGCTCGGCATAGAGCGGCTGGACGTTGCGCAGCGCGGTTTCGCCAGTTGTCGAATAGCGGACGTGACCGCAGGCTGCCGTGCCCGGCAGCGCGCGGATCACATCATCGCGGTCGAAATTGCCCGCGACATGGCCCATTGCGCGGTGGGTGTGGAATTGGTTCCCGTCCCAGCTGGTGATGCCGGCCGCTTCCTGCCCCCGGTGCTGGAGTGCGTGGAGGCCAAGTGCGACTAACGCCGCCGCCTCACCATCGGTGCCGGATACGCCGAAAATGCCGCACTCCTCGCGCAGCTTGTCGTCATCGAACGGGTTTGTGGTCAGCATCGCGTCCCATCGGGTGATCGTTGCCGCATCCCTATAGGAGCGCCGATCGGCTTTGTCGCCTGTTTGTCATCAATTGTTCGCATCCATTGAGCGAAGGGGCGCGGGTGCGCTAAAGGCGTCGCATGGATATGCGCGAGAACGGGTTGGCGCTGGACCCGAAATATGATGCGAACGGCCTGATTACGGCTGTGGTGACCGACCGAGCGGGCGCGCTTTTGATGGTCGCGCACATGAATGCGGACGCGCTTGCCGAAACGCTGGCGGTGGGCGAGGCAGTGTTTTGGTCGCGCAGCCGCGGACGGTTGTGGCGCAAGGGCGAGACATCGGGCCATGTGCTGAAGCTGGTCGAGGCGCGGATCGATTGCGATCAGGATGCGTTATGGCTGATCTGCGATCCTGCGGGCCCAGCGTGCCACACCGGGGCAACCAGTTGTTTTTATCGCCGTGTCACCGCCGATGGGCTTGAGCGGATCGGATGAGGGGCGTGATCGGATGTGCGATCCTGCTGATGCTGACGGCGTGTTCGAACCGCGCTGAGCAAAGCGAAAAGGCGGGGGGCACCCCGCCCGATCTGGAGACGGCGGCGATCAGCGTCGGGATTATTCCCGATCCCAAAGCGACCGACATTGGCGGCCTGTTCGCGCGTGATACCGACCGGGTGTGCATCGTGCCCGACGCGCTTGATTATCGGATCGGCGTTTTCGTCGATTATGGTGACATGCTGTCGTGCAGTGGTTCGGGGAAGGTCACGCGCGCGGGCGAGACGCTGCAGATTGTGTTCGATGACGCGCCCGACTGCGCCTTTGCCGCACGGTATGAGGGGGACCGGATCGTGTTTCCGGGGCGTGTCCCCAGCGCGTGCGAGCGATTGTGCACGCGCCGGGCGTCGCTGGGCGCGCTCGATGTCCGTCGATTGAGCGATTCGATCGCCGAGGCGCGGACCCTGCGCGGTGCCAGGGAACGGCTATTGTGCGCACAATGATGTGCAATAGATTGACGTTTACGTAAGGCGGAAATATGAGTGCGTCATGATGAGTCCGTCCCTTTCTGCGGCCTATGCGCCAATTGATCCGCGACCGGATCGGGAGAATTTCGGGATCGCCGATCTGTGCGACGAGTTCGGCGTCACCGCGCGCGCGCTTCGATTCTATGAGGATGAGGGGCTGATCGCGCCCGAGCGACGCGGCACGGCGCGGGTTTATTCGCACCGCGACCGCGCGCGGCTCGCATGGATTTTGCGGGGCAAGCGAGTCGGCTTCAGCCTGAGCGAAATTCGCGAACTGCTTGACCTCTACGATCTCGGCGATGGCCGTCGCTCGCAACGATCGGCAACAATCGCACGTTGCCGTGAGCGGATTGCGCTGCTCGAGGCGCAAAAACATGATATTGACGCCGCAATTGCCGAATTAATCCAATTCATCTCGCTTGTTGAACCAACGATTGCCGACCAGAAGGATTGATCATGCCGAAATATACACCCCCCGTTCGCGACACACGCTTTGTGCTCGATCATGTGGTCGGGATTGATCGCTACGCCAATCTCCCTGGTTTTCAGAACGCGACCCCCGATGTCGTGACGGCCGTGCTCGAAGAGGGGGGCAAGTTTGTGGCCGAGGTGCTGTTCCCGCTCAACCTGTCGGGCGATCAGGAGGGGTGCACCCGACACGCCGACGGCAGCGTTACCACGCCCAAAGGGTTCAAGGAGGCCTATAACGCCTTTGTCGAGAGCGGCTGGTCGACGCTGGGCGCGCCGGAGGAGTTTGGCGGGCAGGGGATGCCGCACACCGTCTCCACCGCGTTTGAGGAATATATGATATCGGCCAACATGGCCTTTGCCATGTATCCGGGCCTCACTCATGGCGCGATTGCTTCGCTGCTGGTGAAGGGCTCGCCCGAGCAGAAGGCGACTTACGTGCCCAAGATGGTGTCGGGCGAATGGGGCGGCACCATGAACCTGACCGAGCCGCATTGCGGCACCGACCTGGGCCTGATCCGCACCCGCGCCGAGCCTAGTGCGGACGGGAGCTGGGCGATCACTGGCACCAAGATTTTCATTTCGTCAGGCGAGCATGACCTGACTGAAAACATAATCCATTTGGTGCTGGCGAAAACGCCCGGGGCGCCGGAAAGCTCGAAGGGCATTTCGTTGTTCGTGGTGCCCAAGTTCCTGGTGAACGAGGATGGCTCACTCGGCGCGCGCAACACGCTGAGCTGCGGGTCGATAGAGCATAAGATGGGCATCCACGCCAATTCGACCTGCGTGATGAATTATGACGGGGCCAAGGGCTGGCTGGTCGGCGAGGAAATGAAGGGCCTCGCCGCGATGTTCATCATGATGAATGCGGCCCGGCTGGGCGTGGGCTTGCAGGGCCTTGGCGTTGCCGAAACCGCGTATCAAAACGCGGTGCAATATGCGAATGACCGCCGCCAGGGCCGCGCGCTGACGGGAGCGGCGGACCCGGCGGAAAAGGCCGATACGCTGTTCGTCCACCCCGATGTCCGCCGGTTGTTGATGGATGCCAAGGCCGTGACCGAGGGCTTGCGCGCTTTGTGCCTGTGGGGCGCGCTGCAAGTTGACCTCGCGCATATGGCGCAGACCGGGGAGGAGCGGCAGACGGCGGATGATCTGATCGGGTTGCTCACGCCGGTTATCAAGGGCTATGGCACTGACAAGGGCTATGAAATTGCCACCAACGCGCAGCAGATTTATGGCGGCCACGGCTATATCGCCGAGTGGGGCATGGAGCAATATGTCCGCGATGCCCGAATCGCGATGATCTATGAAGGCACCAATGGCGTGCAGGCGATGGATCTGGTCGGTCGCAAGCTCGCGACCAATGGCGGGCGCGGGGTGCAATTGCTGTTCAAGATCGTGGGCGAGGAAATCGCGGCGGCCAAGATCAATCCCAAGCTGGCCGATTTTGCAACCCGGCTGGAGC
Organism: Sphingomonas sp. UBA4766; assembly: GCA_002403415.1. GTDB lineage: Bacteria > Pseudomonadota > Alphaproteobacteria > Sphingomonadales > Sphingomonadaceae > Sphingomonas. Next base: position 40,330 of record DHHS01000041.1, read on the forward strand.
GGGCGTTGGGCGACTTGCAGGCCTCGACGCTCTGGTTTGTTCAGAACGGGATGCAGAACCCCAATCATGTCGGGGCCGGCGCGCATAGCTATATGCACCTGATGGGTATTGTCGCGCTTGGGCTGATGTGGTTGCGCATGGCAACCGCGGCCACCACCTTGCTCGAAGCGGGAGAGGGTGACGCGAAGTTCCTGGAAGCCAAGCTGGTGACCGCGCGCTATTTCGCCGAACGGATTCTGCCCGACGCGGGTGCGCTGCGCCGCAAGATCGAAAGCGGATCGGACGCGATCATGGCACTCGACCCGGTGATGTTCGAAGCGGCCTAAGGAATCGCTGGCGACGGCACTGGGCTGGGCAGGGCGCGCGGCAACGGCATTGGGGTGCCCTGTCGCCGCTCCAGCGCAGCAATGGGGTCGGGCAGTGCACGGGGCACAATCGGACCGGGGCTGCGGGCAATATCGGCCGCGATCAACTGGCGCCGCATGCACTGTTGCGGCTGCGCGCGGTCGAACATTGCGCAATTCCAGAGTGGCTTGTCATAGCCGGTCGCACGATCACGCAGATAGCTGAAGGCCATCGTCGCGATTTCGGTTGGGGATAACGGAAATGCCTTCGCCGCTTGCGCTGGATCGGTCCAGACCAGAAATTTGCAATAGGGCCGCTCTCCACAATTGAGTGCGGCAAGCGCCGGCAACTCATCGGCGCTGACATTGGCCGGAAGTGTGACGATGAAGGTATCGGGCGTGCCCGCCAGTTCGGGATAGCGGCGGCGCACCGCCTCTGCGGCGGTGGCAGGTGCTGGTTCGGTCGCGTCAAGCCCAAGTGCAGGATCACGGTGGGCACTTGAAAGCGCGGCAAGCTGCATAATCACGGGTTCGTTGCCGTTCAACTGGCGCGTGAAGGCGGCGGGCGTTCCCCACCAGCCGCTCCAGCGGAAAAACAAATGCGTGCCCACGGCTGTTACCTTGTCGAGGCTTGTGCTCCAATAAGGTACGACCCAGTCGGTGTGATAATGCGTTGAATGGCCAACTGCTGCAAACACTGACCCGGTTAGCGCCGCGCGGGCGACCAGCCGGGCTCGCGCCCATGCTGCCGCGCCAAATCGCGCGCGCTGCAACGCCCCGTCGCACGTGAAAGTAAACTGACACCCGGTGGTGCGCTCCGCCCCTTCAAACACGACGCCGCAAATGGATTTGGGAAAGGCGGGATGGCGCACGCGGTTGAGGATGACTTGCGCGACCGCTTGCTCGCCGACGACGTCATCGCCCGCCTCGTAAAGTTGCGCGGTGGCGAGGCAATCGATCGCGCGCGCTGCAACTTCCGGCGTTGCTATCAGGCGGAACGGGCGTGCGGGCGGGTTGGGCGCGGTCGAAAAGGGAATGGTTGCGTTAAACGCCACGGCATCGTCGCGGGTGACGGGTGCAAAGCGCGGCGCGTCAACCGTCGGCATTTCGCCGGGCGGGACAATCCGGGCGGTGGGCGGTCGAACGGCGGGCGCGCGGCGGACACCGTCGGGCGCAAGCGTCAAAATCAGCGCGGAAGGGATCGCGATTGCCGCGATTGCGGTTGCCGTCAGCACAGCGGCCAACGCGCGGGACATGCGGCTTGGCGGGGCGCTGAGCCGCGGGGCGGGGATCATTCGGTCCATCCACGCGCCCTTAGGGCAAATCACCTTCGGCGCGAACCCCCGTTGCGCCGACGCTAACCCTCATGCCTCGGGCAGGAAGTCCGGGACCGACAGGTAACGCTCGCCCGTGTCGTAGCTAAAGCCCAGCACCCGCGCGCTGCTGGGCAGGTCGGGCAGTTTCTGGGCAATCGCAGCGAGCGTCGCGCCCGAACTGATCCCGACCAGCATCCCTTCCTCGCGCGCGGCGCGGCGGGCCATGTCTTTTGCCGCATCGCCCGACACTGCAATCACGCCGTCGATGGCGCTGGTGTGAAGGTTGAGCGGAAGGAAGCCCGCGCCAATCCCCTGAATCGGATGGGGTCCGGGCGTACCGCCCGAAATGACGGGCGATGCCTCGGGCTCGACTGCATAGACTTTCAGCATCGGCCAAACCGCTTTCAGCGTTTCGGCAACGCCGGTTATGTGCCCCCCGGTGCCCACGCCAGTAATGACCGCATCAAGCCCGGTCTCGGCGAAGTCGGCGAGAATCTCCTGCGCGGTGGTGCGGACATGGACGTCGATATTGGCGGGGTTTTCGAATTGTTGCGGCATCCAGGCACCGGGCGTTGCCTCTACCAGCGCCACCGCGCGTTCGATTGCGCCCTTCATCCCCTTTTCGCGGGGCGTGAGATCAAAAGTCGCGCCATAGGCCAGCATCAGCCGCCGCCGTTCGATCGACATGCTCTCGGGCATAACCAGCACAAGCTTGTATCCCTTGACCGCCGCCACCATCGCAAGGCCAACGCCGGTGTTGCCGCTGGTCGGCTCGATAATCGTGCCTCCGGGTTTCAGCGCGCCCGATGCTTCCGCCGCCTCGATCATCGCGAGTGCAATCCGGTCCTTGATAGACCCGCCGGGGTTCGATCGTTCGGACTTGATCCAGACATCGGCATGGGGAAACAGCCGGGCCATGCGGATATGCGGCGTGTTGCCGATCGTCTCCAGAATCGAATGCGCTTTCATGTCAGGCGGGCTCCATGGCTTTGGCCTCATCAGCTGAGGCGGGGGGATCAAAACTGCGCGCGTGGCGGATGCTGGGGAAAAGATAGGCCCAGAGCAGCGTGACGACAATCGCGCCCCCGCCGCCGATCACCACCGCGCCGACCGGGCCGAGCGCAGCGGCAAGGAAGCCCGACTCCGCCTCTCCCAGTTCGTTCGAGGCCGAGATAGTAAGCTGTGAAACCGCGCCCACACGCCCACGCTTCTCATCGGGGGTGTGGAGCTGGATGAGCGACTGGCGGATATAGACCGACACCATGTCAGCCGCCCCCGCCACCGCGAGTGCGATCACGCTGACCCACATCAGCGTCGATACGCCGAAAATCACGGTCGCGGTGCCATAAATGATGACCGCCATCAGCATCTTGCGGCCGACGTCGTATTTGATCGGGCGCACCGAAAACAACAGCGCGACGATGGTCGCCCCAGCGGCGGGCGCGGCACCCAGGATCGCGAGGCCCTGCGGCCCGACGCGCAAGATGTCGGCGGCGTAAATGGGAAGCAGCGCGGTGGTGCCGGCTAGGAACACCGCGAACAGATCAAGCGTGATCGTGCCAAGCACCAGCTTGTTTTGCCCGACATAGGCGAGCCCGTCGATAATCTGGCGGATCGGATGCGCCTTGCCCGCGACAATGCTGCGCGGGACCGGCCCGATCGTCATCAGCGCGACCAGCCCGATCCCGAACAGCGCGGTCGCCAGCGCATAGGCCCCGTAAGGGGCGGCGGCATAGGCAATCCCGCCAATCGCCGGGCCAATGATGGTGCCGACTTGCCATGAGATTGAGCTGAGCGCGATGGCCGTGGGCAACACCTCGCGCGGGACCAGATTGGCGCCGAGCGCCCCAAAGGCCGGCCCACCGAAGGCCCGCCCCAACCCCAGCGCCACCGCGACGCTGAACAGGATCGGCAGCGAAATCGCCTCCGAATAAGTCGCCACCGCCAGCGTCAGCGCGCACAAAAGCTGCAACATCGCCGTTCCGCGCACGATGAAGCGCCGGTCGAAACGGTCGGCGACCCAACCGGTGATCGGCGTGGTCAGGAACAGCGGTAAAAACTGGAGCAGGCCGATCAACCCCAATTGTGCGGCGGCCGCGCTAGGCGTCATGGTGGCGCGCGCGATCGTATAGGTTTGCCAGCCGATCACGATAATCATCGCGTTCTGCGCGATCGTCAGCGTAAATCGCGCAATCCAATAAGCGCGATACGCCGGGATGCGGAACGGATGGGGTGCGGCGGTCACGCCGTTGTCTTAGGGCAGTGGAGCCGTAAGCTGCAATCAGCCTTTGCTTGGGGGCTATTGGGGATTTGCTTTCAGGCTGGAACCGCGCGAACCAACCTGTCAGGGGTCGCAAACACGATTCGGCATTGGGGTAGAGGAAATGCGCAAGAATTGGCTCGTGATGGTCGCCGCCGCGATGTTGGCGGGATGCGGTGCAGCGCCAGAAGTTGGCGGTAACGTCACGCTGCCCCCCGCCGCCGCGCGCCCGACCGATTGGGCACAGTTTCGCGACCGGTTCATCGCCACCTGGTTCAAGCTTGATCCCGCCAATGCCGTCTATCAAGGCAAGCATGAATTTGACGGCCAATTGCCCGATTGGAGTACCGCCGGTCTCAAACGGCAGAGCGATTTCCTGCGCGATGCGATTGTCGAGGCCAAACGCTTTGATGCGGCCGAGCTGAGCGAAGCGGACCGGTTTGAGCGGCAATATCTGATCAAAGTGGCTGAGGGGAAGCTGTTTTGGCTTGACGATGCCGACCAGCCACATCGCAACCCGGCTTATTATGTGACGGGAGGACTTGATCCCAACGTCTATATCGCGCGGCCCTATGCCGACAAGGCAACCCGGATGCGCGCGATGATCGGCTTTTTCGATCAGATTCCGACCGCTGCCAAAAACATCCGCGCCAATTTGAAAGTGCCGATGCCCGCAAGCTTTGTGACTTACGGCGTCAATGCGTTTCGCGGGTTTGCGGATTTTTATGCAGGCGATGCGCGCAAAGCCTTTGCCGATGTGAGCGACACAGCCCTGCAAGCCCGGTTTGCGGCCAGTTCGGCCAAGGCCGCCGCCGCGATGAAGGAGATTGCCGATTGGCTGGAGGGGGAGCGGCCGCGCGCCACCACCGACTATGCGCTGGGCGCCGAACGGTTTCAGCGGATGCTCTGGGCGACCGAAATGGTCGATATGCCGCTCGCGCTGCTAGAACGGTTGGGCGAATCCGACCTGAAGGCCAATCAGGAAGCCCTGGCGGAGGCCTGCACCCTGTTCGCGCCGGGGCAGCCAATCGCGGCCTGTATCGCGCGGATGAATGCTAACAAACCCGCGGGTGGTCCCGTGGCGGAGGCACGGCGGCAAATCCCGATGCTGCGCGCGTTCGTCGAAAAGGCGGGCCTCATTACCATTCCGGGCACCGAAGCCGCGCTGGTCGAGGAAAGCCCGCCTTATAACCGGCAGAATTCAGCTTATATCGATCCGCCGGGGCCGTTCGATAAGGGCATTCCGTCAGTCTATTACATCTCGCCGCCCGACCCAAGCTGGCCCAAGGCGGTGCAGGACGGCTTTGTGCCGGGCAAGCAGGATTTGCTGTTCACCTCGGTCCATGAAGTGATGCCGGGGCATTTCGTGCACTTCCTCCACGCGAACCGCTCGCCGTCGATTTTTGGCCGGTTGTTCGTGGGCTATGCCTATGCCGAGGGGTGGGCGCATTATACCGAACAGATGATGTGGGATGCGGGACTGAACAAGGGCGATCCCGAAACGCATATCGGCCAGCTGGCCAATGCATTGCTGCGCAATTGCCGTTTTCTGGCGGCGATCAAGCTGCACGCGGGTGGTGAAAGCCAGCAATCAATCGAATCGATGTTCCGCAACCAATGTTACCAGGATGAGGGCACCGCCAAGCAGCAAGCGGCGCGCGGAACCTATGATCCGGCCTATCTCAACTATACGCTGGGCAAGCTGATGATCCTTGCGCTGCGGCGCGATTGGGAAGCCAAACAGGGCGGCAAGGCCAATCCGAAGGGATTTCATGACGCGTTTCTGCGCTATGGCGGCCCGCCGGTCCCGCTGGTGCGCCAGGCGATGATGGGGGAGGCGCGACCGAGTGCCTTTGGCATTGATCCGAAATAACCGGGATCCGAATTAACCGGCTCGGCGCTTTACCAAATTGACCTGCGTTTGCGCCTTGCTGCGGCGCGACAACCGGCCATATGACAGGGCGTATGACGTCGAGCGATTCAGATGGGCCGACCGGGCCGGTGCCAACGATTTTGGAGGCGATTGTCCGTCGTCGCTGTATCGGTGTGATCTATAACCGCCAGCACGTCGTCATCGCGCCGCACATCCTCTATACCCGACATGGCGAGCTGCACGTCGATGCGGTCGCGGTGGAGCGCGATGGCAAGCCGCCGCGCGAGCTGAAGATCGGCACTTACCGGCTGAGCGGGCTGGGCGACATCACCGCAACCGACCGCGATTTTTTCGCGGTCGCCGAGTTCGATCCCTCTGCCGAACGCTATCGGGGGGAAACCTTGTTGGCGGTGGAGCGGTAGCGCGCCACGCGTTCAGCCAAGGCTCACAAAACTGTCGATCACCCGCTTGCGTCCCGCGCCCTCAAAATCGATTTCCAGCTTGTTCCCCTCGATCAGCGCGATCAGGCCATAGCCGAATTTCTGGTGGAACACGCGCATGCCAATGCTCAGGTCGCCGCGCCCCTTGTTGCCCAGGCTGACCGCACTGGCGCGCGATTCCAAGACGCGGGCCGACTCGCGCACAAAACTGGTGCCGGGGCCCGCCGCGCGTTGCCAGCCGGGGCCGCGCCCGGTGCCGCGCGCGACATCGGCGAAGGGATCGGCGCGCTCGGACCAATTGGCACGCCACAGGCTTTCGCCGCCCGCCATGCTGGTCTCCGACTCGATATGCGGGGCTGGCAATTCGCCGACAAAGCGGCTGGGGATGCTCGACGTCCATTGACCGTAAATGCGCCGGTTGGCGGCATGAAGGATGGTCGCACGCCGCCGCGCGCGCGTGATCGCGACATAGGCAAGGCGGCGCTCCTCTTCCAGGCTCGCCGTGCCACCCTCGTCGAGCGCGCGTTGCGAGGGGAATAGCCCTTCCTCCCATCCGGGCAGGAACACGGTGTCGAACTCCAGCCCCTTGGCGGCGTGGATGGTCATGATCGTGACCTTTGCCTCGCCCGCATTTGCGTCATTGTCCATCACCAGGCTGACATGTTCGAGGAACGCGCCAAGCGTTTCATATTCCTCCATCGCGCGCACCAGTTCGGCCAGATTTTCCAGCCGCCCCGACGCCTCCACCGATTTTTCGGCCTGAAGCGCGCCCGTGTAGCCGCTTTCGTCAAGGATTTGCCGCGCCAGTTCGGGGTGAGGAAGCTCGGCTGCCAGTCGCCGCCAGCGCGCGAGGTCACCGACCAAATTGCCAAGGCTCCGCCGTGCCTGCGGGGTCAATTCATCACTGTCGAGGATGCGTGCGGCCGCGTTCAACAGTGGCAGGCCGCTCGCACGCGCGAGCATATGGAGCTTCGCCACCGCCTTGTCGCCCAGTCCGCGTTTCGGCACGTTGATGATGCGTTCAAACGCAAGGTCATCGGCGCTTTGGTGCACGATCCGCAGATAGGCGAGCGCGTCGC
>DHHS01000041.1:47933-55457 GCA_002403415.1 Sphingomonas sp. UBA4766
CGCAGATAGGCGAGCGCGTCGCGGATCTCCATCCGCTCGTAAAAGCGCATGCCGCCGATGATGCGATAGGGCATGCCGATCGCGATGAAACGGTCCTCAAACTCGCGGGTCTGGTGCTGCGCGCGCACCAAAATGGCGCAGTCGTCGAGCGTTTTGCCGCCTCGCTGCGCGCCTTCAATCTCCTCGCCAACCCGGCGGGCTTCCTCGGGGCCGTCCCAGATGCCGATGACGCGTACCTTGTCGCCCCCTTCCTCGGCCGTCCACAATGTCTTGCCCAGCCGCCCGCTATTGTGGGCGATCACGCCCGAGGCCGCGGCCAGGATGTGCGGGGTTGACCGATAATTCTGCTCGAGCCGGATCACCTTGGCGCCCGGAAAATCGCGCTCGAACTTCAGGATGTTTTCCACCTGTGCCCCGCGCCATGAGTAGATCGACTGGTCATCATCGCCAACGCAGCAGATATTCTTGCGCATTTGGCCGAGCAGTCGCAGCCACAGATATTGGACCGTGTTGGTGTCCTGATACTCATCGACCATGATATAGCGAAACCGCTGCTGATACTGATCCAGCACGGCGGGCTCGCGCTTTAGGATCGTGAGCATGTGGAGCAACAGGTCGCCGAAATCGCACGCATTGAGCGCTTTCAGACGCGCCTGATACGCAGCGTAAAGATCCTGGCCCCGACCGTTCGCAAAGCCCTCGCTCTCGCCCGCATCGAGATCGGCCGGGGTCAGTCCGCGATTTTTCCACCCGTCGATCATCCCGCCGAGTTGGCGCGCGGGCCAGCGTTTCTCATCAAGATCGGCGGCTACGATCATTTGCTTGAGCAGCCGCAGCTGATCGTCGGTATCGAGGATCGTGAAATTCGCCTGCAACCCCACCAGCTCCGCATGACGGCGCAGCATCCGCGCGCCGATCGCGTGAAAGGTGCCAAGCCACGGCATCCCCTCCACCGCATCGCCGACCAGGCGACCGACGCGCTCGCGCATTTCGCGTGCAGCCTTGTTGGTAAAAGTGACCGACAGGATCTCCGACGGATAGGCGCGCCGCGTGAACAGCAAATGCGCCAGCCGTGCGGTGAGCGCCGCCGTCTTGCCCGTGCCCGCGCCAGCCAGCACCAGCACCGGGCCGTCAGCGGTCAACACTGCCTCGCGCTGCGGCGCGTTCAGTCCGCGCAGATAGGGGGTGGCATCGCCAAGGGAGTCGGGCACGGGCAGCATCATTGCGAACGATTAGGGAACGGTGGGATCAAGAGCAACCGTCCATATCGTCGGCGATTACCGAATATCGGCTGCTATGCGCGCTCCTGCCATCGACGCCATCAGCGCGAGATAATCGGCCGCGCCGCGTTCCACCGTGAACTGGTGCGCATGAGCATGCGCTGCCGCGGGGGCGGGCGGGGCAGGGGGATGCTGCATCGCGCGGGCAAGTGCCTCTTCATCGCCTACAGGGACCAGCGTGCCGAACCGGCCATGGCCCAGCAAATCGTCCATGCTCGCGGAACAGCGGGTCGCGATGACGGGCAAGCGCGCCGCGATCGCTTCGATCAGCACAGCGGGCACGCCTTCATAATCGGACGACATGACCATGATATCGGCCTGCGCCAGCCAAGGCTCGAGATCACCGACATGACCCGGCATCGCGACCTGGCCTGCTATGCCAAGCGCGATGACAAGCTCCGCGAGCCGGGCGCGCTCCGGCCCTTCGCCTAGGATGGTGAGCCGGTCATCTGGCATGGCCATTCGCGCAAATGCGCGCAGCAGCAGCGTAAAGTTCTTTTGCGGCATCAGTCGACCGATCGCGATAAAGTGGCGCCCGTCCAACGGCGCGCGTGTGATCGCCGCCAGCCGCGCAAGTTCGGCTTCATGCAAAATCGGATCGTTGATGGTCGCGATCCGCATCCGCTCTGTCCGCGTCCGTGCGGCAATTTCATCGACCATGGCGGGTGCCATCGCGACAAAACGGTCGATATAGCGCCCCTGAATCGCCAGCCAACGATGATAGCCCAAGCGGAGCAGCGGCCCCATATCGACTCGGGCCAAATCATTGCTGATCTTGCAGAGCACCGGCGGGCAGGCGGCGCCCAGCGCGATCTTCATCCCCACACCAACCGAGCTGTAGGTATTACCGGGACAGAACAGAATGTCGGGTCGTTCGCGGCGGATGATAGCGGGCAATCGGCGCAGCATCCAGCCAAGCTGCGCGCGGCGGGTAATCCGCTCCGCGCCCGGGATGATGTGGCAAAGCCCGTCGTCCGTGTCGCAAGAGTCCGTCGCGCCACCACCGCGCCCGACGATCAAGCGCGCATCCACCCCCATTGCTCGCCAGACGCGATTGAGGCGCAGTGCCACCCGCTCCACCCCGCCGGGATCAAAGCTGTGGATGCATGTCATGATTCGCAGCGGTCGCTCATCCGCGCCGGGGCCATGCGTGCTGCGGCCCGGCCGCTGCGAAGGATCGTTTAGAAGCATTGCCCCGTGCTCTACGCGCTCGTGTGGATTTGAAAAGCCGTTGCGGCGCATGGACAAGTCGTCCTGCCCCGGCGATAAAGATTGTGGGCCATCAGTGGGGAGTTTCGGGATGAGCACAGTGATCGACACTTGGCACCGGCTGCTCCATGCGCGCGACGTGGCCGGTCTTGAGGCGCTAATCGCCGATGACTGCGTGTTTCAATCACCTGCCGTTCATACACCGCAGGTCGGCAAGGCGCTGACCATCAAATATCTGAGTGCTGCAATGCAGGTGCTGGGCACGCCCGATTTCCGTTATGCTGAACAATGGGTGGGCGATCGCTCCGCCGTGTTGGAGTTTGAGCTGACACTCGAGGGTATTCACATAAATGGCGTCGATATTATCCATTGGAACGATGCGAATCAGATTACCAACTTTCGGGTAATGGTGCGTCCGATCAAAGGGTTGCAGACGCTGATACCCGCTATGGCCGCGGTGCTGGCCCAGCCGGGCTGAGCAAGCGTCATCGGACTGACACACTAGCCGGGCACGGGGGCTCCATGGCATCGACCAGCTTTGATCCAGCCGATACGGCCACTGCGGCGACGGACCGCCCGGAGCTTGACCGCCCCGAACTCGATCAGCGCGTGCACCCGGCTGGGCGCTGGCTATTTCTGGGTGTGTTGGCGGGCGGGTTTGTCTATGCGGCCGCAAGCGTCTTTGGCGATACTGCGGCGGTTGGCGAGCAATTAAGCTTCGCCGTGATTGCGTTTCTCGGGCTCGCGCTGCTGATTGCGCTGGGCTTTGAATTTGTGAACGGATTTCACGATACCGCTAATGCCGTTGCGACCGTCATCTATACCAATTCGCTCTCGGCGCCGGTGGCCGTCGTCTGGTCGGGGGTGTTCAACTTGCTTGGCGTGTTGTTGTCGAGTGGGGCCGTCGCTTATTCGGTGGTTACGCTCTTGCCGGTTGAGCTGATCCTGAATGTGGGCAGCAATGCCGGCTTTGCGATGATTTTCGCGCTGTTGCTTGCGGCGATCATCTGGAATTTGGCGACCTGGTATGTGGGACTGCCCAATTCGTCGAGCCATGCGTTGATCGGTTCAATCTTGGGCGTCGGCTTTGCCAATCAGCTACTCTCGTCGGGGACGGGCGGCACATCCGGCGTCGAATGGTCGCAGGCGCAAAAGGTTCTTACCGGCCTTGCCATCGCGCCGGTGATTGGTTTTGCGGGGGCGATGATCCTACTGTTCGTGATGCGGGCGATCCTGCGCAATCCCAAGCTTTATGCGCGTCCCGCCGCCAATGAGCCGCCACCAACCGGCATTCGCGCGCTGCTGATCTTTACCTGCACGGCCGTGTCCTTTGCCCATGGCGGCAATGACGGGCAAAAGGGCATGGGGCTCATCATGCTCATCCTGATCGGGTGCGCCCCCACCGCCTACGCCCTCAATCGCGCGATGCCCAGCGTTGAGGCGTCAGCATTGGTGGCATCGGCGTCCAACGCATCGGCGGTGTTCCACGCTCACGCCGGCAGCGCGGTGATGGCGCCGGGGGCGGCGCGCGAGGTTCTGGCCAGCGCGCTCAAGACCAAATCGGCGAATGATCCGGTGGTTTATGCAGCGATTGGCGACGTCGCGGCCGATATCGCCGCCAAGCTGAAGCTTCATGGCAGCCTTGCTCATGTGCCCGCCAACGCGACGGCGGCGCTGCGCAACGATATGTATCTGACGCTCGACGCGAGCAAGCTTGCGATCAAGGGCGACAAGGAGAGCGCGATTTTCAGCGCGGCCGACCGCGCGACGGTGAGCCTTTATCAAAAGGGGCTGGAGGGCGCGACGCGCTTCATTCCCGATTGGGTAAAGATTGCGGTCGCAATTGCCCTCGGCCTCGGAACCATGGTCGGGTGGAAGCGGATTGTGGTGACGGTCGGGGAAAAGATCGGCAAGACGCATATGACTTATGGCATGGGCGCGTCTGCGGAATTGATGGCCGCGACGACCATCCTGCTCGCGGATCGCTTTGGCTTGCCGGTGTCGACCACGCATATCCTGTCGTCAGGGGTCGCTGGTGCAACGGTGGCCAGCGGTGCAGGCTTGCAGGCGGCGACAATCCGCAACATGGCGTTGGCGTGGATTTTAACCTTGCCTGCGGTGATGGCGCTGGCAGGCGGGTTATATTGGGTGTTCCTGTCAATCGCGCGATCAGTCGGAACTGCCTGAAAAATAAACATTTTTGTTTCATTCTTTAATGAGCAAACAGCGTTAATCGCTTCTTTACCAAAACCGATGATAGTTGAGTCACCATAAAGGCGATCGACTTGGTCGTCTTCTCACTTGGGGGTGTCAAATGGTCGTCATTGGTACAAACGTCGCTGCGCTTCGGGCGACAAATGCAAATAACCGCGCGAACAACGCGCTGTCGAACAGCATCGAGCGGCTGTCGACCGGCAAGCGGATCAACTCGGCCAAGGATGATGCCGCCGGGCTTGCCATTTCATCGAATTTCACCGCGCAGATTCGCGGCCAGACTCAGGCAATTCGGAACGCGAACGACGGCATCGCGCTGTCGCAAACTGCTGACGGTGCGCTGGGCGAAGTATCGAACATCCTGCAGCGTCTGCGCGAACTCGCCGTGCAATCGGCCTCGGGCACCTACAGCGATGGCGACCGCACGAACCTGCAAGCGGAAGTCACCGAGCTCACTGCGCAGATCACCGATATTCAGACGCGCACCAACTTCAACGGCGTACTGTTGCTCGATACCGCTGCGGCGGCGATCGATATCCAGACCTCATCATCGGCGGGTGATACGGTGACGTTGAACTTTGGCGGTCTCGACCTCGCAGCGGCGATTGCGACCGACCTGAGCACCGCGGCTGGCGCGAACGCCGGGCTGGTCACGCTTGATGCGGCGATCGCGGCGGTCAACACGACGCGCGCGACGCTGGGCGCTGGCCAGAGCCGTCTTCAGTCGGTTGTCAACAATCTGACGTCGAGCGTTGCGAACCTGACCGATGCGCGCAGCCGGATCGAAGACGTCGATTTCTCGACCGAGACGACCGAGCTGGCTCGTGCTCAAATCCTGTCTCAGGCATCGAATGCGCTGCTCGCGCAGGCGAACCAGAGCCAGCAGGGCGTGCTTCAGCTGCTTCAGTAAGCGCGCAAACGACCGACCCCCCTCAGGCCGCACGTCGCAGCAAGGTGATCCTCGCCTTGCCGTGCGTGCGGCTGGTGTCGATTGCAAAGCCCGAGATGGCGACATCCTCGGTCGCGGCAGTTTCCACACTGATCCAGGTGCCATCGTCAATCCAGCCCAGCCGGTTGAGTTTGTCGATCGCGACCGCCGCAGCGCCGCTGGCATAAGGCGGATCAAGCATCATGACGTCAACCGGCACCACCGCCGGACCAAGCGCAAGCACCGACGTCGGCCGCACATCACCCATCACCGCAAGCCTCGTGAGATTGGCGCGCAACGCGTCGAGCGCAGCCCGGTCCTGCTCCACAAACAGGCATGAGGCAGCGCCGCGCGACAGCGCTTCGATGCCGAGCGCGCCGGAGCCGGCAAACAAATCCGCTACAGACAATCCATCAAAGCTGCCCAACCGACTGGTCAACATCGAAAAAAGCGCCTCGCGTGTGCGGTCGGCGGTGGGGCGGGTTTTGTCGCCCTTGGGCGCGATCAATGGGCGTCCGCGCCATTTGCCTGCGATAACCCGCATTACGGTTTCGGACGCGAGGGCCGAGCGTCGCCGGGGCGGCGGCTCCGCTTGGCGCGGGGTGGGCGTGCCGATGGCGTCGCAAGCGGAGACAGCCGCTGGCGCTCGGTGGGGCGCCTGGACTTCGGCGGTGGTGCGGCGTCGCCCGGGCGACTGGGTTGTTTGCGGGGCAGCGATTTTCTGGCTGGCTTTTGCGGGGAAAGCGCGGGTTCGGTGGCGGACGCACGCGCTCGCAAAGGGGTGCTGGGGCGGGGCGGGGTGTCGACGCGCGCGGCCGGCGGCACATTTGTTGGGTCGCGGCGAAACTGGGCTACGTCCTGCGTGCGGACCTCACCAATCTCGCCGGGTTTCAAATCGCCGAGCAAGAACGGGCCATAGCGGGTGCGGATAAGCCGCGAGACCTTCAGCCCCAAATGTTCGAGCACGCGGCGCACTTCGCGATTCTTGCCCTCAGTCAGGATCATCTCGACCCAGACATTGGCCCCGGTGCGCCGCTCCAGATTGGCGTCGATCGTGCCATAGCGCACGCCTTCAATCTCAACCCCGTCGATCAGCGCCTCGAGCTGCGCCTGGCTGACCTGACCATAAGCGCGCGCGCGATAGGCGCGTTGCACGCCAGTTGCGGGCAATTCCAACTGCCGCTTCAACGCGCCGTCGGTGGTCATCAACAGCAACCCCTCCGTATTGAGGTCGAGCCGCCCGACCGGCATCAGCCGCGGCAGATCGCGCGGGAGCTGATCGTAAATTGTGCGCCGCCCCGCCGGATCTCGCTCGGTCACCAGCAAGCCGTTTGGCTTGTGATACAGGAACAGCCGGGCGGGTTCGGGCTCCTCCACCGGGTTGCCGTCCACGGTGACCCCGCGCAGCGACGGCAGGATCGTGGCGGGCGTCTCGACGACCCGCCCGTCAATCGCGACGCGCCCGTCGGTGATCATCCGCTCAATCTCGCGCCGAGATGCAACGCCCGCCCGTGCCAGAAGCTTGGCAATGCGGTGGCCGGGAGCAGGATCGGAGCGAGGGTTGGGGGGCGTCATGCGGCCGTGATACACAGATCAGCGACGGCCACCAAATCCACCGTACCGCGCGTTATAACCAGGCTTCGACACAGTCATGAAACTGGCGGATTCCCGCCTCCATCGTGCCCAGCGTCACCCGCTCGATCGCGCCCGACGCGAGCCCCTGTTGCCCCAGTTCGGCCGCGCGAAAATCTTCGCCTGCAAATACCTGACCGTCGAGCAGCGCCCAGCTCCGCTCCCAATGATCGCGTGCCTTGTCGGTGGCGGGCGGCGCTGGGATCAACATGAAATCCTCCACCCACACAGCATCCGCCGATTGCGGCATCAGCACCATCA
>DHHS01000041.1:55851-56174 GCA_002403415.1 Sphingomonas sp. UBA4766
AGTTGCGGCCAGTCGCCGCGCGCGGCGGCGATCAGGTCAGCCGCACGGCCTACTGCCGACCGCTGATGCGGGCCGATGCTATCAGCGGTGGCCACGCCATCGCGGAAGAATTTGCCGATGGTGCCTGCATGGAGCCGCTGCACATGATAGCTTTCGAGGAAAGCGTCCATGATGAGCTTCCAATTGGCGGCAACCCGGTGGGTCCGGCGCCGGAACAGATGTTGCTGCGCTAAGCCGAACGCTGCGAAATCATCGCCCAAGGTCCGCGCGTGACCGAAATCCGCCGTCTCGCTGAACGCGAACCAGATCAGCCCGCCTGCCTC
>DHHS01000024.1:0-154 GCA_002403415.1 Sphingomonas sp. UBA4766
AACCGATCATCGCCGCCCCGATGCCGCTGGTGATATGGTCATAGCCGGGCGCAATGTCGGTCGTCAGCGGCCCGAGTGTGTAGAAGGGCGCCTCGCCGCACACTTCGAGCTGCTTGTCCATATTTTCCTTGATCTTGTGCATCGGCACATGGCC
>DHHS01000024.1:482-613 GCA_002403415.1 Sphingomonas sp. UBA4766
TGCACGTCCTGCGCCCAGGCGCGGTGGGTCAACTCACCCAGCGTATAGAGCTCGGCGAATTGCGCTTCGTCATTGGCGTCGGCGATGCTGCCGGGGCGCAGACCATCACCCAGCGAATAGGCGATGTCATA
>DHHS01000024.1:928-1200 GCA_002403415.1 Sphingomonas sp. UBA4766
GCCTTCATAATCTCGGTAATCTCGTCGAACCGTTCGTAGAGGAAGCTCTCGCGGTGATGCGCCAGGCACCATTTCGCCATGATGCTGCCGCCGCGGCTGACGATGCCCGTCACCCGCTTGGCCGCCAGCGGCACATAGGGGAGGCGCACGCCCGCATGGATGGTGAAATAATCCACGCCCTGCTCGGCCTGTTCGATAAGGGTATCGCGGAAAATCTCCCAGGTCAGATCCTCGGCGACGCCGCCGACCTTCTCCAGCGCCTGATAAATCGG
>DHHS01000024.1:1575-8989 GCA_002403415.1 Sphingomonas sp. UBA4766
AGAGGTCCATCACCGTGTCCGCGCCCCAGCGGATCGACCAGACCAGCTTGTCGACTTCCTGCGCTACGTCCGACGCCACGGCGGAATTGCCGATATTGGCGTTGATCTTGACCAGGAAATTGCGCCCGATCGCCATCGGTTCGCTTTCGGGGTGATTGATGTTCGACGGAATGATCGCACGGCCGCGCGCCACTTCGTCGCGGACGAATTCCGGGGTTACATAATCGGGGATCGCCGCGCCAAAGCTCTCGCCGTCGCGGGCGTATTCGCGCAGCATCTCGCGGCCCAGATTCTCGCGCGTCGCGACATATTCCATTTCGGGGGTGATGATGCCCCGGCGGGCATAGTGCATCTGGCTGACATTCGCGCCAGCGCGCGCGCGCAAGGGGCGCTTCACTACATTAGGGAATTGCGGCACCCCCGCTGAACGGTCGGGACCGCTCAGCCCGTTATCCTCCGGCCGCGTCTCGCGCCCATCATAGGATTCCACATCACCGCGCGCGACAATCCACTCTCGGCGGCGCGCCGGAAGCCCGGCTGCAATGTCGATCACCGCCGCTGGATCGGTGTAGGGCCCGCTGGTGTCATAAACATTGAGCGGCGGCTCGCCCGACGAGGGTTCGAGATCGATCGCGCGCATCGCGACCTGCAAGCGGCCGATATGAATTTTGCGGCTGCCGCGAATGGGCCCGGTGGTGACGCCAATTTCGGTGCGGGCGGTAAGGTCGGCCATCGTCATCATGCTCCACTGGGGCGGAGCGGGGACGGTTCGGGGGTGCCGGGCCATCTCCCTCCCTCCGCCCGTGCTAACGGGATCAGGTTCAGCGGGTCGTGGAGCGTTACCTCCACCTCTCAGTCACATGACTCCCCGGGGAATGACCTCAATCTAATGCGGCCATTTCAAAATGTATAGCCAAGCCCGACGGCACCATAAAACTGGTTGCGGCTGCCCGCTACGCTGACCACCGGGCTGCGCGCGAAATCGCCCTGATACTGGCTGAACGCGCCGACCAGATACAGACCAAGTCCACGCTCCAAATCGCCCCGCAGCATGTAATTGCCCAGCGCACCAACCGTGTAATTCTTGAACCCGCCACGCGGGTTGGCGAATTGGGGGAGGCTGCTGCGCACCGCACCGGCTGGGTCGATTCCGAAATAGGTCCGGGCATAGCCATCCCCCGCCCAGGTTCCGGCCAGCGAAATCCCGACATAGGCCCGGCGGCTAAGCGGCGTGCCGTAATTGATCGTGGGCGAAATGGTATAGCTTTGATGGACGCCGGTTGTGTCGGCAAGCACGGTCACGCTAGCCCCCAGCGTGTCATAGGAACTTGTGAATACCCCCGTCTTCGCTACCCCGAAATAGCCACCGGCCTCAAACGCCAGTCGCCGTGACCCAAGCGCGCGCACCTGAGGATCAACGATTCGACCGACGCGGTTGAAGTTGAAGTTGACGACCGGCCCCAATTGAATGTCCAACCCGGTGCTCGACCGGTCACGGAGCACATCGACACCCAAAATGGTGCCGCGCGACGCAAAGTTGAATCCCGACACGCGACCGCGGATGGCACCTGCGGGGATGGGAATATAATCATCCGATCCTTCATAGCTTGGGATGACCGCAACGCCCGCGCCGACGGTAATCGTGTCGCGTTCGCTATTGCTTGTCCGTTCAACCGGTTCCGGCGCGTCCTGAGCGTGCACGGCAGCGAACGGGGCACTGACCAGCAGCGTGGCAATAAGAGCGCGGAACAGCAGCATAGGTCACCTTCTGACCCAAAGGGGTCTGCCAGAGAGGTGCAAAGCCCCTGCCGCCGCTGCTCCTCGTCATTCAGAGCAAATAGCGCATCCGGATCAGCTGGGTTTGCGCTGTCCCATCTAGATCAAACGCCGCCGCTTTAAAGCGTGGAGGTCCGAAATTTATCGCAGGATTGCGGGAAAATCCAAAGCCTTCGCGCGGAATGCCGAGCAACGTGTCCAATTTGGCATTGTTGTTGGCGTCATGAATGACGGCAACGGCGTAGCTGCCGGGAGTAAGTCCTTCAAAACGCACCTCGGGACTGGCGGCGGGAACCGAACGGGTGACGGCGTGCGCGTCATCGACGCAGCCGGGAAAATTCTCCGGATCGGCGGTCAGGCAGATGCGCAGCACCCCCTTGGCCGAGCGCAGCCGGTCGACCTTTACGTCAAGCGCGGTGGTTGGCGCGGTGGCCGTCGTCGCGGCGGCCGCCAGCATCGCGAGGCCCAGCCGCTGAACCGCTTGACGACGCGGGTTGGCCCGCGCCTGATAGCGCAAAGCTGCCCAACCCGCGGTCAGTGCCGCAGAGCCGATCCCAAAACCTGAAATAGAGCCCATAATTCCCCCTATAGTCGCTATGATGCCGCTGATGATGGCTCGCTGTGATGATCCACTTCCCCATTGGACCAGCCCAGATGAACCGCGGGAAAACCTCCCAACCCATGTGATTGGTGACGCCCATCACCGTCATCACTGCCAGCACGACGGCCAGCGCTGCTACATGGATCGGGATAAGAAAGACAAGCAGCGGGATGACCACCGCGCCCGTCAGTGCCTCGATAGGGTGGAACGCCATTGCCGCCCAGGCGGTTGGCGGGCGGCTGGCGTGGTGGACGGCGTGCGCGATGCGAAACCAATGCGGCACATGCATCCAGCGATGCGTCCAGTAAAACCAGCTATCATGCGCAAACAGGTAGAGAAAAATCGACAGCGGCCAATACCAGAGCGGCATTGTGGCAAGGTCTTCATAAATCAGCGTCCAGCCCCGGTTCTGCCACCCCCAGGCAATAATGCCAGCCGGAAACCCGTAAATCGCGGCACTGGCCAGGCTCCACAGGATCTCGCGCCGGATTTGCGCGTCGAGCCCGACGTAAAGCCCCGGATGCCGCATACGCGTGGCCGCAGCAAAAGCGCCGCTGACAATCAGATAGCGGACGCTGACGATGCCAATCATCGCCACGGCCGATCCGAACAAGGCAAACACCGTTACCATGGGCGCGGTCGTATACCGTCCGACTCGTGGAGGGAAGCGGCGCTGCCGCGTCAATGCGGCGAACCGATTGTCAGCGGGGATGGGCGGGCCGCTGCGCCGCGCCCATGATTTGCGCGATATGGGGTTTCGCGCCGCGCGTGCATTGGTTAGGCCATCGCTATGGCAGCCACGATCCAGTGCGACCTTGCGATTGTCGGCGGCGGGCTGGCCGGGGGGCTGATCGCGCTTGCGCTCGCAAAGCGGCGGCCCGGACTTGACGTGCGGCTGATCGAGGGCGGGGCCGTGATTGGCGGCAATCACCTCTGGTCGTTTTTCGCCACCGACATCGCACCCGCCGATCGCTGGATCGTCGAGCCGCTGATCTGTTACGACTGGTCGTCTTACGACATCGCCTTTCCCGCGCATGGCCGCACCATTGATGCGCATTATTATTCGATCGAATCCGAAAGGCTCGACGCCGTGGTGCGCGCGGCTCTCCCCCCCCAAGCGGTGATGACCGGGCGGCGCGTGGCGGAGCTTGGCCCCGCTGGCGTGTTGCTGGAGGATGGCGATCGGATCGATGCCAAAGGGGTGATCGATGCGCGCGGCGCGGGCGATTTTTCGGCGCTCGATTTGGGTTGGCAGAAATTTGTCGGCCGCGACTATGCGCTATGCACACCGCATGATGTCGCGCGGCCGGTAGTGATGGATGCGACCGTGCCGCAGGTCGATGGCTATCGCTTTGTTTATGTCCTGCCGTTTTCGCCGACGCGGCTGTTTGTGGAGGACACCTATTACAGCGACACCCCCGACCTCTACCGCGCGCGGCCCGGCGGGCAGAATAGCGACCCGATTGGCGAGCGGCTGGCCAGCTATGTCGAAGCGGGCGGCTGGCAGGTCGATCATGTCGTGCGCGAGGAGCAGGGCGCGTTGCCGGTCGCGCTCGGCGGCGATTTTGAGAGCTATTGGCGCACCGGTGGCAAGGGGGTGGCCAAGGCCGGGATGCGCGCGGCGCTGTTTCACCCCACCACCGGCTATTCACTTCCCGATGCGGTCCGCACCGCCAGCCTGATCGCGCGGACGACCGACCTCTCGGGGGCGGGCCTCCATGAACTGACGCACGGCTTTGCGGCCCAGACTTGGCGGGCGCGGCGCTTTTATCGCATGCTCGACAAAATGCTGTATCGCGCGGGGGCGCCCGATGAACGATACCGCATCCTCGAACGTTTTTATCGGCTCAACCCTGAACTGGTTGGGCGCTTTTACGCAGGACAAACCACCATGATCGACCAAGCCCGCATCCTGATGGGCAAGCCGCCCGTCAAGATTTCCGCCGCCATCCGTGCGATCATGAGCAGCGGCGCGAGCAAGCGGGCATGAAGTCCGCAGTCGTGATCGGCGCGGGGTTCGGCGGCCTCGCCCTTGCCATCCGCCTGCAATCGGCGGGCGTGCAGACAACGATTGTGGAAGCGCGCGACAAGCCCGGCGGGCGCGCCTATGTGTGGGAAAAGGATGGGTTCGTGTTCGATGCGGGTCCGACCGTCATTACCGACCCGCCGTGCCTGCGCGAACTATGGGCACTGTCGGGCCGATCGATGGACGATGACGTCACGCTCGCGCCGGTCATGCCCTTTTACCGGCTGAACTGGCCCGATGGCACGAATTTCGATTACTCCAATGACGAACCTCAGCTTGCCGCAGAAATTGCCAAGCTCGATCCCGTCGATGTCGATGGATATCGTCGGTTCCTTGAATATTCGACCGGCGTTTATACCGAAGGTTATGAAAAGCTTGGGCATGTCGCCTTTCTCGACTTTGCGTCGATGATCAAGGCGGCGCCCAGCCTGATGAAGTATCAGGCGTGGCGTTCAGTTTATTCGATCGTATCTTCTTATGTAAAGCACCCGAAGCTGCGCGAGGCGTTGTCGTTTCACACCCTGCTCGTCGGTGGTAATCCGATGAAGACCAGCTCAATCTACGCGCTGATCCACAAGCTGGAAAAGGACGGCGGCGTCTGGTTTGCGATGGGCGGCACCAACAAGCTGATCGCCGGGATGGTTACCCATTTCGAGCGATTGGGCGGCGTGCTCCGCCTGGGCGATCCGGTGGCGTCGATCGATACGCTGGGCGACCGGGCAACCGGGGTCACCACGAGGAGCGGCTGGTCGGTCGCCACCGATGCGGTCGCGAGCAATGCCGACATCATGCACAGCTACCGCGACCTGCTGAAGGGATCGCGCAGTGCCCAGCGCACCCGCGCCCGGCTGGAACGCAAAACCTATTCGCCATCGTTGTTCGTGGTCCATTTCGGGGTCCGCGGCACGTGGCCGGGCATTCCGCACCACATGATCCTGTTTGGTCCCCGCTATAAGGGGCTGCTCGACGATATTTATCAGCATGGCGTGCTGGCGGAGGATTTCTCTCTCTATCTCCACCACCCGACCGTCACCGACCCGTCGATGGCGCCAGAGGGGCATTCGACTTTCTATGTCCTCGCCCCGGTTCCGCATCAGGGCAAATTGCCGGTCGACTGGTCCGAAATCGGCCCCATACTGGAAAAGCGCATCCTCGATGAAATCGGCCGACGGCTGATCCCCGACATCCACGACCGCATCGTCACCAAATTCCATTATGCGCCCAGCGATTTCACCGCCGATCTGAACGCGCATCTGGGCAGCGCGTTCAGCCTGGAGCCAACACTGCTGCAATCGGCCTATTTCCGGGTGCATAATCGCGACGATCATATCCCGAACCTCTATTTCGTGGGCGCCGGCACGCACCCCGGCGCGGGCATCCCTGGCGTGGTTGGGAGCGCGAAGGCGACCGCGCGGATCATGCTGGAGGAAGCGCGGTGAAGCGCCTTGCCATCTATTGCGGCTCGGCGACCCCGGCTGACCCGGTCTATATCGACAGTGCGCGCGCTGTTGGCCGAATGCTGGCGGAGCGCGGGATCGGGATCGTCTATGGCGGCGGGCGGCTTGGGCTGATGGGGGCAATTGCCGACAGCGCGCTGGAGGTCGGCGGCGAAGTCATCGGCATCATCCCGCAGGCGCTGGTCGATGCCGAAGTCGCGCACCGGGGCCTCAGCGAACTCCATGTCTGCCGCACCATGCACGAACGCAAACAGGCGTTTACCGACCTGTCCGACGGGTTCGTCACCCTGCCCGGCGGCACCGGCACCATGGACGAGCTTTGGGAAGCGCTAAGCTGGGCGCAGCTTGGCTATCACGCAAAGCCCGTGGGTGTGCTCAACATTGCCGGCTTCTACGACGGGTTGATCGCCTTTGCCGCCAAGATGGGCGAGGTCGGCTTTATCCGACCGCAGCACCGCGGGCTGATGATCGTCGCCGACACGCTCGATACGCTGCTGGAGCGGATGGCGCGTGCCGCCCCCATCACCACCATCCAACAAATCGGTGCGCGCGACTTGTGACGCGCGACGCGGTTGTCGAGGCAGCCCGGCTGTCGATCGCGCGCGGATCGAAAAGCTTTGCCGCCGCCTCTACTCTGTTCGCAAAACCGGTGCGCGAGCGGGCATGGCTGCTTTATAGCTGGTGCCGGGCATGCGACGATCTGGCCGATGGGCAGGACCATGGCCATGGCATGACGGTGGTGGCTGACCCCGAAGCGCGGCTGGAGCGGCTGCGCACCCTGACCGACCGCGCACTGGCGGGTGAGGCAACGGGCGAAGCGCCGTTTGAGGCTTTGCGCATTGTCGCGGGCGAAACCGGCCTGCCGCACGGTTTCGCCCGCGACCATATCGCCGGATTCGCCCTTGACGCAGCGGGGTGGCGACCGGGGAGCGAGGCGGATCTGATGCGCTATTGCTACCACGTCGCGGGCGTTGTGGGGTGCATGATGGCAGTCGTCATGGGCGTGGACCCGGCAGATGAGGAGACGCTCGACCGCGCCTGTGACCTTGGCCTTGCGTTTCAGCTCGCCAATATCGCGCGCGACGTGGCCGAGGATGCGGGCGTTGGCCGCTGTTACCTCCCGACCGACTGGCTGGCAGAGGCAGGAATCACACCGCCCGAGGTAATGGCCCCGGCACACCGGCGCGCCCTAACTGCAATCGTTGCCCGGCTGACCACCCTTGCCGCCGGGTTTGAGGCAAGCGCGCGACGCGGCACCGCAGCACTCGATTTTCGCTCGGCCTGGGCCGTGCTGGCGGCCGCCAAAATCTATGGCGATATCGGCCGCAAAGTCGCTGCGAGAGGGGGCGGCGCATGGGACGCGCGGGTGACGACATCGGCGGTGGAAAAGATCGGCGCGGTGACGCTGGCGGGCGCACAGGCAAGCGCGCGCAGCTGGCTCTATCGCGAACCGGCCCCGACACCCCCGCCCGCATGGACCCGCCCCCGCCACGCATCATAGACCGCACACAAACGCCGTTAATCCCGGATCAACGCTAAATCATTTGAATTCAG
>DHHS01000207.1:0-3927 GCA_002403415.1 Sphingomonas sp. UBA4766
ACCGATCCGAGTGGGTTGTGTGGCCGTTGGGGCCGATATCTTGATGAAAACGGCGTCGAGCAGTCTGAATGGATCGTCTTAAAGTGCCCAGGGGAAGGCGGTGGCGGAGGTTACTTCCTCGGCTTGTTCCGTTCCGGGCCTGTCGACGATTCGGGCGCGCTCGGTGGCAGCGGTGGGGCGGGCGCGCCGCAAAATGGGGATGCCCAGGAGATTGTAGTCACCGCGTACTGGCGAAAGCAGCAGGCAGCAGGAAATCCCATAGCTCGGTTGGGGCTCCAGTTCTGCTACGGCTGCGCGGCGGATTGGAGCACGGCATTCGCTCGGCAGTCACTCATCGCGGCCATAGCGCATCAGCCAATAAACGGCCGGTATCCGAGCGCGGCCCAAGTTCGTGCAAGATACGGCCAAATCCGTGTTGCGCTGATGAACGCTGATCAAGCTGCTCGATTGGCCGACACAAGCGGCGTGCGTGGGTTGCTGTCTGCGGGTCAGATATACAATTACCATGTTTCTGTTTACGCGAGCTTTGGCCTATCAAGCTATACGTTCGGCGGCTCCTATTTTACTGGGTCGCGTAGCGAAGCAATTGCTTCCTCTTGGTATTGGTGCGCTAGCTGTGATCGATAGGATTGAATCGCAACGAGGAACCGGTCTGATCGCTATAGTGGGCGGCGCATTAGCGCTGCTGCATACCCTATACCTAGTGGGGCTGACTGGCACTGGGTTCGCTGATTACGGATCGCCTGCCACTATCGCAGCTTGGCCTACGTTGATCGCGATCTTCGTGGTAAACATTGCCTTGTTCAGATCGCGGCGGGCGCCACCCCTGGGACGTTGGCGGCTGGCCTTAACTATCGTGTCACTAACGGCATCAGCGTTCATGGTTGCGCCGATACTGTATGTCATACTGGACCTTGGGCGAGCACAGCCTTGAATGGTGTGCATGGGGCATCTTACGATCAACTATGCGACGGGAATTACGGTGACATTGAACCGCCCCGGGATTGTCGGAGGCTCCGACTCCTGAGAAGGCGGAGCCGATATGAGCAAGACAACGAACAAGTTTTCACCCGAGGTACGCGCGCGTGCGGTGCGGATGATATTGGATCACGAGAGCGATTATCCGTCGCGCTGGTCGGCCGTGGTGTCGGTTGCCGATAAGATCGGCTGCGCACCCCAGACCCTTCACGAGTGGGTGAAGAAGGCCGAGGTCGACAGCGGCAAGCGTGCTGGCGTGCCGACAGATACGGCCGACAAGCTGACCCGAAGGGCGGCGTAGCCAACGCGCTGGAACGCGAGAACCGCGAGCTGCGGCAGGCCAACGAGATTCTTCGCAAGGCATCGGCATATTTTGCGTAGGGCGAAGGCAGAGCGGCATCGCTTCGAGCGATGCCTGAGCGCTCGACCGCCCGTTCAAGCGATGATCGCGTTTATCGATGATAACCGCGCAATCCATGGGGTCGAGCCGATCTGCACTGTCCTGCCGCCATTCGGATCGATGATCCCCCGGATCATCGATTTCCCTCATGGCCCCTTCCACCTACCACAAGCATGTCGCGCAGCGACAAGATCCAGTGCGCCTTTCGGCGCGGGCTAGGCGTGATGTGGCGCTCAAGCCCGAGATCGCGCGGGTGTTCGCCGAGAACTTTGCGGTCTACGGCGTGCGCAAGGTCTGGCGGCAGATGAACCGTGAAGGGTTCGCCATAGCCCGCTGCACCGTCGAGCGGCTGATGCGTAATATGGGCTTGGCAGGAGTGATCCGTGGCAAGCCGGTGCGCACGACGATCAGCGATAAAGCTGCGCCCTGTCCGCTTGATCACGTCAACCGGCAGTTCCATGCACCGGCGCCGAACCGGCTGTGGGTATCGGATTTTACATACGTCTCAACCTGGGCCGGGTTCGCCTATGTCGCGTTCGTGATCGACGTCTACGCCCGCTATATCGTGGGCTGGCGCGTCAGCCGGACAGCACATGCCAGCTTCGTGTTGGATGCCTTGGAGCAGGCTTTGCACGACCGTCGGCCAGTTCATCGTGGCGGCTTGGTGCATCACAGCGACCGCGGGTCGCAATATGTATCCATAAAATACACCGAACGCCTCGCCGAAGCCGGCATCGAGCCGTCGGTCGGCAGCGTGGGTGACAGCTACGACAACGCTTTGGCCGAGACGATCAATGGCCTTTACAAGGCCGAAGTGATTCACAGGCGGGGGCCGTGGCGATCCTTCGAAGCGGTGGAATACGCAACCCTCGAATGGGGCGACTGGTTCAACCACCGCCGACTGCTGGAGCCAATCGGCAACATCCCGCCTGCCGAAGCCGAAGATCAATATTATGCTGCCGCGAACAACATCGATATGGCAGCGTGACTCACAACCCAACGCCTCCGGGAAAGCCGGCGCGGTTCAGAGGCAGCAACTTTGGTGGCACAAATACGGCTACGATCACCGACCCGACCGGCCTTGGGCTCCATGCCCTTAAATGGCCTCTGTTTCGTGCTGGCTGGCCAGTGAATACCGATAACGCGGACGCCTTCCTCCGGTCGGAGGCTGGCTGCTGATGGCTCACTCCGCTTCAATCAAGATCGCACTGGTATGGCAGGTTGCAATCTGCATCTTGGCCAGCGTTCTGCTTACGGCTGTGGATGTGCGATTTGGTTATCAGTCGCCATTTAACCTGATCTGGATGCTTGGCGTGCCGATCGGCATGGGGGTATGGTTCAACGAGTCACTCACGCGTAAGATCGTCGTCAGTGTCGTGATGCTGGTGGTGTTCCACGTGGCGTCGTCCCTCATGGTTCAGGCGATCTGGGGTGGTTTTTGAGCCAGCTGCGGGAGAGCTTAAAAGCATTGCCGCAAATACAGCAGATTGCCCAGCGCTACGATGGTCTGAGCTTCTGCCCAAGCCCAACCGTGGGAAGAATGAATCGCTTCAACCCGTTCGGTAAGATCGATTCTGGAAAGGTCGGAGGCTTCTACACTGCTCTCTCGGACGTGGGGCTGGTCTGAGCCTCAACCATCCTCCACCTATGAGTAGCGCCGGAGGCCCTGTTGATGCCTTTGCGGGTGAGCGTCTCGTCGATCGCGCTTATCTGGCTACCGTCGCGCAGCACGAGGGCTTCGATGAGGTTGGGGCCGCTGTCGGTGTAGATCGCGTCCTCTTCGCAGCCGCCGTCGCCTTCTCCCGCTGAACGAGTTTCGAGCCTAGTCAGCCAGCGGTCCGCTCGCTATCTAACGCCATGATCCACCATCCCGATTCTATCCTGATCGTCGATTTCGGCAGCCAGGTGACACAGTTGATCGCGCGGCGTGTCCGCGAGGCAGGCGTCTATAGCGAGATCGCGCCGTTCAACACTGCCGGAGAAGCCTTTGCACGGATGCAGCCGCGCGGCGTGATCTTGTCCGGATCGCCGGCGTCGGTGCTCGACGATGACAGCCCGCGCGTGCCGCCGGCCATTTTCGAGAGCGGCGTGCCGGTGCTCGGCATTTGCTATGGCCAGCAAGTGATGATGGCGCAGCTTGGCGGTGATGTCAGCCGCGGCGACAGTGGCGAATTCGGCCATGCGTTTATCGATATTACCGATGGCTGCGGCCTGTTCAACGGCCTCTGGGCGGAGGGCGAGACGCATCAGGTGTGGATGAGCCATGGCGATAAGGTGACTCAGCTTGCCCCCGGTTTCCGCACGGTCGCGCATAGCAGTGGCGCGCCCTATGCCGTCGTCGCCGACGACGCGCGGCAATATTATGCGATGCAGTTTCACCCCGAGGTGGTCCACACCCCCGATGGCGCGCGGTTGATCGCCAATTTCGCGCGCCATGTCTGCGGCCTGACCGGCACCTGGACCATGGCCGAGTTTCGCAGCGTCAAGATTGCCGAAATCCGAGCGCAAGTGGGGAAGGGACGTGTCATCTGCGGCCTGTCGGGCGGCGT
>DHHS01000207.1:4230-4482 GCA_002403415.1 Sphingomonas sp. UBA4766
TCTGCGGCCTGTCGGGCGGCGTCGATTCAGCGGTTGCGGCGGTGCTCATCCATGAAGCGATTGGCGATCAGCTGACATGCGTGTTCGTCGACCACGGGTTGATGCGCAGCGGCGAAGCGGATCAGGTCGTGTCGCTGTTTCGCGGGGCCTATAATATTCCGCTCGTGCATGTAAATGCCGAGACGTTGTTCCTGAACGGGCTTGCCGGGCTGACCGATCCAGAGGTCAAACGCAAATTCATCGGCAAGACCT
>DHHS01000207.1:4776-5157 GCA_002403415.1 Sphingomonas sp. UBA4766
TCATCGGCAAGACCTTCATCGAAGTCTTTGAAGATGAAGCAAAGAAAATCGGTGGGGCTGATTTTCTCGCTCAAGGGACGCTGTATCCTGATGTTATCGAAAGCGTGAGCTTTACCGGCGGGCCGAGCGTCACGATCAAGAGCCATCACAATGTCGGCGGTTTGCCCGAACGGATGAACATGGCGCTGGTCGAGCCGCTGCGCGAATTGTTCAAGGATGAAGTGCGCGCGCTGGGCCGCGAGCTGGGCCTGCCAGAGATTTTCGTTGGGCGTCACCCGTTTCCGGGACCGGGCCTCGCGATCCGCCTTCCCGGCGAAGTGACGCGCGAGCGCTGCGATATCCTACGAAAAGCGGACGCTATCTATTTGGAAGAAATCAGAA
>DHHS01000207.1:5543-12499 GCA_002403415.1 Sphingomonas sp. UBA4766
GGGCGACGGGCGCACCTATGACAATGTGCTGGCGCTGCGGGCGGTCACATCGACCGACGGCATGACCGCGCAGGCGTTTGAATTTCCCGGCGGCTTCCTCCCCCGCGTGGCGACGCGCATCGTCAACGAAGTGCGCGGCATCAACCGCGTCACCTATGACTATACGAGCAAGCCGCCCGGCACGATCGAGTGGGAATAGCGGACCATCGGGAATAGGGGCGGCGGATCGGCGCCACCGCCCCCATAACCGGCATTATGCGGCGACGAGCTTTGGATCACCCGCTGCCACTGCCAGCTTCATGCGGGTTGATACGGTACCGCCGGGGGCGCTTACCTTGTCCATGACCCGGAAATCGGTTTGCCAGCGTTCGCGGTTCACATCGCAGATCAGATAGCCGCGCTGCGAATTGTTGAACTTCAACTGCCCGTTATTGCCCAGAATCCAGGCCATTTCCGGGCGCTGATCCACCCCGTCCCCCCCTGAAGTGATCGACGTCGCGACGAATTCGGTGGCAAGTGCGCGCGGTTTTGGTGAGCGGCCGTCAAGGTGGAGCTCGCCGGCATAATTCTGATGCTCATCGCCCGTCAGCACGACGACATTTTCGATCCGCCGGTCCTCGATCCCGCTCAGCAGCCGCGCGCGTGGCGTCCGGTAACCGCCCCAACTGTCGAGATTATAGGTCGCGCCGGGTTCCGGATTGCGATCAAGGTCCATCACCATCACTTGCTGGGCGAGCGTCTTCCACAGCGCCTTGGACGTGCCGAGCCGGTCGACCAGCCATGCTTCCTGTTGAGTCCCCAGCATCTGCGCATCGGCCCGCGACGCACCGGGGCAATCGGGGGTCCAGCGATCACCGCACGGCTGGTCGCTGCGATATTGCCGCGTGTCGAGCAGATTGACGTCAATCAGGTCGCCAAAGCGAATCTGGCGGTAAAGTTGCATCGACGCGCCCACCGGGAGCGACGCGGCGCGCAGCGGCATATGTTCGTAATAGGCCTGAAGCGCCATTTGACGGCGCAGTTTAAAGATCGCTGGCGGGGTGCCGTCCTGATCGAGTTCGTCGGCCCAGTTATTGTCGATTTCGTGATCGTCATACACGACCATCCACGGGGCGGCGGCGTGCGCGGCCTGCAGATCGGGATCCATTTTATACTGGGCATAACGGCGGCGGTAGTCGATGATCGAATAGATCTCGCCCCCCTCGTGGCGGCGCACCGGCTCGACGGGCCCGTCGCGCGTCTGGCGCAGCCGGTCGCCACGCCCTTCATAGATGTAGTCGCCGTAACAGAAGACGAAGTCGATTTCCTCTCGCGACAAATGGCGGTGCGCGGTGAACAGGCCCTGTTCATAATGCTGGCACCCGGCAACGGCGAAGCGCAGCTTGTCCAGCCGCGCGCCAAGCGCTGGCGTGGTTACGGCCCGGCCTGCAGCACTGCGCTCGCGCCCGGCGATGAAGCGATACCAATAGGGGCGGCCCGGCTTCAGCCCGGCAACTTCGACATGGACGGCGTGGCCCAGCTCGGGACGGGCCATGCCGGTGCCCTTTGCCGCGATCGTGCGAAAACCCTCATCCTCCGCCACTTCCCACGCAACGGGCACCGCAAGTGCGGGCATGCCATGGTCGAGCGCAAGCGGCTCAGGCGCGAGCCGAGTCCAGATCACAAAGCCATCGGGTGCCGGATCGCCGGCAGCAATGCCAAGCTGGAACGGATAATTCCGAAAGATTGGATCGGCCCATGCCGCCGCCCAGGGGCGATATGCCATCCCCGCGACCGCCGCTGCGCCAAAGCCGCGCAGCATCGCGCGTCGCGACAGCGCCAATCGTCCGGTTCGCAACTCATCCGACATTATTCAATCTCCTTGTTTTGAGGGCATGCGCGGCGAACCGTCGGCCCCTGGGGTGCGCACCCGCCATTGCTGGCGACGCAAAGCGTAACCTTCATGACGGATAGGATTGTTGGCGGCCGACCTGGCGCAGCCAGTGGCCGGGAGTCCGGCCGATATGGCGGCGAAACGCCGTCGTCATATGGCTTTGCGAGCTGAACCCGCAGTGCTTCGCGATCAGATCGAGTGACGGCCAATCACCGCTGCGCAACAGTTTGCAGGCAAGCGCGACGCGCTGGGCGACAATATAATCATGCGGCGTGCGGTTGGTCGCGCGGCGGAAGTGTCGACTGAGCGAATCAATCCCCATATCGGCAATCACTGCCAGGTCAGCGAGCCGGATGGAGCGCGTCAGATTGCTGTGGATATAGTCGATACATCGCTGAATGCCGGGGTGGGTGCCATCGCAACCGGGGCGGCGCATTCGTTCCCCCAGGTTGGACCAGCGCAGCAATGTCTGCAGGATATAGTGCATCGACAATGCCTCGATCGTCAGCGCGGACATGTCGCTGGGCGCGTCAAAGGCCGCGTTGATCTGGGCGCCGATGCTGCGCAACGGACCGATCGTTACAGGCATGGTCGACCCGCGAAAACTCAGCGCCGCAGTGTCGACAATGTCACCCATCAAGGTTTCGACGATCGCATCATCGAATGACAGGCCAATGAACCGGTGCAGCCGCGGCCGGTCAGGCCGGTGGGTGGACGCGCGAAACAGCGACGCGCCCTTTGGCGCAAATCCCGACGATCCGGCGGCAAAGTGCACCACCCGCCGCCGGTCGCTGTCGATCGCGAAATCCGCGTCGAAGTCGTTCACGCAAAACTCGGCGACATGGCGTGGCACGGTGAGGTGCAGCTCAAACTCAGGCAGGCAGGCGCGCTGAATCCCGATCTGGTCGAGGTAAATCCGTTCACCCCATTGGGGAAAGGCATCATGAGGCCGGGTCGCATTGCCCCATTGCCAGGGCGATGGCTGGACGATCCGATCAATCACGACAGCGGGTTCCGCGGCACGGGCCATCATCAAACTCGCACGGAATACGACCAGGGGACCGACGCGTCTGGGGCGCCGGGCGCAGCAACGAAAATCGCGTAGGTGATGATGAACATCCTTAGCAGACCAAGCGGACTAAGCGGCCGCTCCTAAGAGCGCAGGAATGTGACGGGAAAAATGCACCGGATCGCGATTGCTGCTCGTGGTGTTCGCCCCCGTCTCGATAAGGTGTGAATTTTGTATCAGCATTGTCGCGCCGATTGCGCGTCGGATGGCCGTTGCGGGCGCAAACTCGCAAATTGCGCGGCTTTGGGCGCGCGGCACGCTATGCTGATGGGGTGCCGATTCCCATGAGATGATGCGGTGCAGCGCGCATTTCATGATTTCGTGAAACGGCCAGCGCGCCCGTCAGCGATGTGTCACACCGTTTTCCTAGCGGCGGTGTCGGGGGCGCGGGGGAGTTTCCCGCGATCCGACTTCAAATTGGAAAATGGGGACACATAAAATGACTGTTCGACGCACGCTCGCCTATCGGGCGGCATTGATGCTGGCTGGCAGTGGCCTGGCAGGCGCAATTCTTTTGAGTGCGACGCCGGCCGCTGCGCAGGTGACCTTTGCCGAAATCGGCGGTGATGTGACGCTGGAAAATGGCAAATCCGCCGAAGGGGTCGAAGTTGAAATCATTCACCAGCCGTCGGGCACACGTTCGCGGAGCACCGTCAATGCCAATGGCCGGTTTCTAGTAACCGGTCTGCGCATCGGCGGTCCCTATATCGTAACGGCGCGCGGCAAGGGGCTTGATGATGAAACGGTGGGCGAAATCTATGCCACTGCAGGAAACCCGGTCGAGCTGAAGCTTGCACTGCGGGCACAGGGGAGCGCCGATGTCGTCGTCAACGCGGTCCGCCAGGTGCAATATGGCACGGCGCGCAAGTTTGACGCCGACGATATCCGCGACACTCAGGTGGTCGAGCGCAAGTTGCAGGAAATCATCCGCCGGGATCCGCGCGCTTTTGTCGATCTGGCCGAGCCCGATGACGATCAAGGCGTGTCGATCCTGGGCTTCAACACACGCTTCAACAATATCGTGGTTGATGGCGTGTCGCAGATCGACAGTTACGGTGACAATTTCACCGGACTGCCCACGCGCCGTTCACCGATTTCGCTCGACGCGATCGCCAGCCTGACTGTGGAGACCGCACCGTTCGACGTGCAGAATTCGGGCTTTCAGGGCGGTCAGATCAACATCCTGACCAAATCGGGTGACAATAAATTCCACGGCAGCGCGTTTTACCGGCGCACGGGCGGGTTCCTGTCGGGCACTTTGTCGCGGCCGGTGCTGGGCGAGACCGGGCAAGTGGTAGCGACCGATTCCGTCGCCCAGCGCGAGCCCGAGGATAACTGGGGGGCGACCCTGTCGGGGCCGATCATCAAGGACAAATTGTTCTTCACCTTCAGCTATGAAGAATTCCGGCAGAACGAATTGCTCGGCACGTGCCCGACCGGCATTGCGTGCGAAGACCCCAACGAGCTGATCACCAACGCCCAATATGAAACGATCCGCCAGGCGTCGATCAGCACCTATGGCTTTGATCCGGGTGATTTCAACGACATCGTCAACCTGCCCGATGGGGAGCGCAAATTCCTGGGCAAGCTGGACTGGAACGTCACCGATGGCCACCGGGTCGCGGTCACGTATCAGAACACCCAATCGAGCTCGGTTGTCTCCTCGGGCCCCGGGGGGCTTGCGTCGCCGTCAAGCTATGTGTCGTTTTCGGCCAGCCAGCCGGTGGTGCTGTCCGCACAATATTTTGCCGACTGGTCCGACCGGTTCTCGACGCAAGTCCGCGTCGGCTACACCAAGACGCGGCGTGTTTCCCAACCGCTGTTCCCTGCGGCGGGCAATATCGGGCTGGTGCAGATTCAAGGGTTCAACGCTAACAGCTTTGGCCAAAACGGGCTGACCGTGTCGCTTGGCATCGACGATGATGACCAGAATACGCGGTTCGAATCCGAACGGCTCCAGCTGTTGTTCCGCGGGTCGTATAAACTTGGCGATCATCGGTTGTCATTTGGGTACGAGCGCGACGACCGCAGCATTTTCGACCTCGACGTGCCGGCGGGCAGCGGCTTGTTCGTGTTCCAGGATCCTGATGGCGTGGACAATCCCAATATCGCCGGTGTTCAGGGTGGCCCCGGCACCGCGTTTCAGCAATTTCTGAACCGCAATGTCGGCTTTGTAACGGTGGCAGGGCCGGTCACCGGCAATCCGCTTGACGCGGCGACCAATTTCACACTGGTTCAGGACAGCTTTTACCTTCAGGATGAGTGGAAGCCCACCAGCGAGCTCACGCTGTTGTTCGGCTTGCGCTATGAACGGCTGAGTACCGCTGATGTGCCCGCGCTGAACCCGTTCTTCCAGGCACGCTATGGCTTTACCAACCAGGCGACACTCGACGGCAAGGATGTGTTCCAGCCGCGCTTTGCGTTCAACTATCGCCCGCTCAAGAGCACGACGGTGCGCGGCGGCGTCGGCGTGTTCGCAGGCGGCGTGCCGCTCGCCTTTTTCGGTGAGACCTATCAGCAAAACGGCATTTCGACCTTCAACACGACAGTTCAGGGGGCCGCCGTCAACCCGCTGGCCAATTTCGAACAACTGCCGCCTGCCGCGATTGCCGGTTTGGGCACCAGCCAGTCGCGGCTGGCAGAAGGTACCGACAGCAGCACGTTCTTCCTCGCCCGCGACTTTGCCATCCCGCGCAACCTGCGCTTCCAGCTTGCGGTGGATCAGCGGTTCGACTTGCCACTCTTGGGCAATAACTGGCGGTTCTCGGCAGAAATCATCCACTCCGAAATACTGAAGGCGATCCAGTTTCAGGATATCCGCCTCCAGACTATCGGCACCGTGCCGGGGCTGAACGTGCCGCGCTTTGGGGTGGTGCGTACCCCGCTCGACACGCGGACACCGCGCCCCACCAACCGGTCCGATGGCGTTGTCGCGCCGCAAGATATTGCGATCACCAATACCAGCCGCGGGCGGAGCACCGTCGTTTCATTCAACGTCGACAAGCGGTTCGATTTCAAACGCTGGGGCACGCTCGATATGAATATCGGCTATGCCTATACCGATGCGCGCGACGTGTCACCCGCCAACGACACCGACAATCTGTCGGACGTGTTTGAAACGGGAGCGTTTGATAATATCAACAATCCGTCATCGGCGCCGTCGATACAATCGATCCCGCACAATCTGGTCCATTCATTCAACTATGAGAAGAAGTTCGAAAACGGTGTGAAGTTCCGTTTCTCGATGTTCGGCAATTACCGCGCCGGGCGGTCGGTGTCGTTCGTGCTCGGCAATGTGGGGCAGGCGACCGCCGGGTTCCAGACGATCCAGCCCGGCCTGTCGGACCGCGCGCAGGACCGGCTCGTCCCCTATCTGCCCAGCGGGCCGAATGATCCGCTGGTCCGTTATGGTGCGGGCGCGAGCTATCAGGAGTTGGAGAACATCATTAACGCCTTCAACCTCCAGCGGTTTCAGGGCGGGCCATTGCCGCGCAACAGCATCCGTGCCGGGTCAACCTATCAGCTTGACCTGAACGCGCAGATCGAAATCCCAAGCCCGGTGCGCGGCCGGTGGATTGTCGATGCGGGCATCCGCAACTTCCTGAATCTGCTGGACAGCGGCGCAGGGCAGATCCGTCGCTATTCGATCCGCGAGACCTTGTATGACGCGGTGTTCGATCCGGCCACCAACCAATATGTCATCACCAATATCGACGATGGCAACATTCCGCTAACGTCCGAAGAACGGATCACCACCGGATCGGTGTGGCGGGCGCAGATCGGCATTCGCTATCAATTCTGATCGGTGAAGGAAGGGGGCAGTGCCGCGGTGCCGGATGGCGCCCGGCACTGCCCCCTTTACCTTGCCGCCGCTCCGGCTGTCGCATTCTCCGACGAGCGGCCGGCGACGGCGCGGGGGCGACACTTGGCATCAACGGCTATGACGACTACGGCATTCCGAACCCGGGCAGCGACGCGCTGACCGGGACTGGCAACATGGGGCGGTTCCAGTAC
>DHHS01000208.1 GCA_002403415.1 Sphingomonas sp. UBA4766
CGTGGCAGACCGCGCCGATGCGCCTCTGCATCCGATGGATGGTTCTGCACCGACAGTTTTTCGCTGGTGAACAGATATTTGATCAGCAGATCGGCATCATCGCCGCCATCGAACCAGATTTCGCCGACCGGCGCTGCATCGACAGCGGGGTCGGCAAAACCGGGCCACAGGCTGTGCCTGCCCCATGGCTTTTCAACGCGCTTGGTCGCCAACATCTGCGCCGCCATCGATCCCCCCGGAACGCCTCTTCAATCGCTATAGCGTCAATATCGCGCCAGCGCCAAGCCGCGCGGTGGCCCGGCGCGTTACAAAAACTGTTGGTCGCCACCATCCTGCTCCGCTAAGGGATGGGCGATGTTCACGTCACTTCCCCGTTCCGCCTTGCTCGCGCTGGCCGCGTTCAGCATGTTGCCGCTTGCCGCCTGTTCCTCGGGGCGTTCAAAGGGCGACATTCCCTATGTCGCACGCGATGTGTCGACGCTTTACGCCAATGCCAAACGTTACTTAGACAGGGGGCGCTATCTGGAAGCGGCGACGCTGTTTGACGAAGTCGAACGCCAGCATCCCTATTCGATCTGGGCACGCCGGGCACAGTTGATGAGCGCGTTTAGTTATTATCTGGACGCCGATTACATTAAGTCGATCGCGTCGGCTCAGCGTTTTCTAGCGGTTCATCCCGGCAATCGTGATGCTCCTTATGCCTATTATCTGATTGCGCTATGCTATTATGAACAGATTTCGGACGTAACGCGCGATCAGAAAATTACCCAGCAAGCGCTCGACGCGCTGGGGGAGCTGGCGCGCCGTTATCCGGGGTCGCGCTATGCCGCTGACGCCCGGCTAAAGGTTGATCTGGTTCGCGATCACCTGGCGGGTAAGGAGATGGAGATTGGCCGTTTCTATGAAAATCGCGGCGAATGGATCGGGGCGACGCTGCGCTTTCGCCGCGTAATCGACGAATATCAGACCACCACTCACGTTCCAGAGGCATTGATGCGGCTGACCGAGAGCTATCTGGCGCTGGGCGTGCCCGCCGAAGCGAAGAAAGCAGCCGCCGTGCTTGGTGCCAATTACCCCGGCACAATCTGGTATGAACGCGCCTATAAACTGATCGAGCGCAACGGCGACGTCCGCGAGAAGCGCGAAAAGCGGAAAAAGGCCGACAAGCCCGCGGCGGTTGCCGCGACCTGACCCCAAATTACGCCGTGCGCAGTGTCGATTACTGATATTGTCGACGCATCGGGCATTGGCCCGAATTCATCCGCGCGGTCGCCATGCTTCTTGCCGTCTTCGATGCCCAGGCAAGGTAATTGGGCATTGGCTTGAACATGGTGACGATACGCGAGGACAACAGCGTCGCCGTGCCTCGGCTGACGCTGAAGCGAAAGTCGATCGGGCGCGACCCGGTGATATCGGCATGGAGCTGCGCACCCGCCGCCGGATCGACGCGGAGCGGTCCCACAAGGCCAGGGCGCTTGGCGATCAGCGTGACACCGCCATAACCGGAAAGTTCTCCGCCACCCGGCAGCTTCGCAATGAACCGGCGCAGTTCGCCAATTTCAGGATACCGGATCTCGCTGGTCTGGATGTTCGTTAGTGTCGTCGTCACGTCGGCGGCGATCACCTCGCCGGTCAGGATGTCGACATAGGTGCGCACCGAATAGCTGAGCTTGTGCGGCAGCCCGTCGAGCGAATTTTCGACGCTGAGCTTCTGATACAGAATGTAATAATTCTTATCGAGATGCAGGAACATGCGGTTCTTGCCGCTCTTGCTGGGGATCACGGCCCAGCAGTCGCCGGGCCGAACCTAGGCCTCTACGGGCGCTGCATTGCCCAAGACGCCAAGTCCGAAAAGCCCGAGCAGGAGGGACATGACGAACGGTACCAAAGGCTTCGGCATCGACTGCCTCCCACTTGAAATTGCTGCAGAACGACAGCAGCGTTGGCCGGTACAAGCTTTTTCGAGATCGTCTCGCGTGTCAATGTTCTGTGGTCGGCAACAACGGGCTCGTGGATCGCTAACACGCAATCCGGCTATTCCGTGGCGCGATCGTTCCTGTATGACGCGAACCGCATGTTGACCGCGCTTTCCATCCGCGACGTCGTCCTGATCGAGGCGCTCGACCTTGATTTTTCGGGCGGGCTGGGCGTGCTCACAGGCGAGACCGGGGCGGGCAAATCGATCCTGCTCGATGCGCTGGGGCTGGCGCTGGGCGCACGCGGGGAAAGCGGGCTGGTGCGTCAGGGCGCAAGCCAAGCCATGGTGACGGCGACCTTCGATCCGCCCGCGCCCGAGGGCCCGATTGCGAAGCTGTTCGATGAAAACGGCCTCGATCTGGATCGCGGCGAGCCGCTGCTGATCCGCCGGATCGTCAAGGCCGACGGTGGCAGCCGCGCCTTCGTGAACGATCAACCGGCCTCGGCCAGTCTGTTGCGCGCGCTGGGCGGATTGTTGGTTGAAATCCACGGCCAACATGATGATCGCGGCCTCCTCAGCCCCGCCGGGCACCGCGCGCTGCTCGACAGTTTCGGGCGCATCGACACGGCGCCGGTGGCCCAAAGCTGGGCCGCCTGGCGCGCGGCCGAAGCAGCGCTCGCCACTGCCCGTGCCGAACAGGCAGGGGCCGCACGCGACCGCGAATGGCTCGACCATGCCGTCGCCGAACTCACCCGCCTCGCCCCCGAACCGGGCGAGGAAGCAACGCTCGCCGCCGCCCGCGCCGATATGCAGCGCGGCGAGAAAATCGCGGTCGATTTGCAAGCGATCGCCGATCTTCTTGACGGGTCCGAGGGGAGCCTTGCTCGGCTCCGCCAGGCTGCACGCATTCTGGAGCGGGTCGCGGATGGACATGATGCGCTGGGCGAAGCGCTGGCGGCGATTGACCGCGCAATCAATGACACAGCGCTCACGCAGGACAAGATCGACGCCGCCGCCGATGCGCTGGCTTTTGACCCTGCCCGACTGGAAGCTGACGAAACCCGGCTGTTCGAGCTGCGCGCTGTCGCCCGTAAGCACCGAGTGCAGCCCGATGAGCTCGCGGACCTCGCCGCTGACCTTGCAGCCAAGCTTGCGCGCATTGAGGGCGGGGCGGACAGCATTACCGCACTCACCGCGACCGCACGGGCCGCCGCTGACGCCTATGACACCGCCGCCGTCGCGCTGAGCGCCAGCCGTACCGCTGCTGCTACCCGGCTGGACGCGGCGGTGATGCGCGAGCTGGCTCCGCTTAAGCTGGACGCCGCGCGCTTTCGCACCACAGTCGCCCCGCTCGGCTCCGAGGCCTGGTCGGGCGCGGGCAAGGACCGGGTCGAGTTTGAGATTTCGACCAATCCCGGCGCCCCCTTTGGCCCGCTCATCAAGATTGCAAGCGGCGGCGAATTGTCGCGCTTCATCCTCGCGCTCAAGGTGGCACTCGCCGAGGAAGGGGCAGCGCCCACCATGATTTTCGACGAAATCGACCGCGGCGTCGGCGGCGCAGTCGCGTCTGCGATTGGCGAGCGGCTCGCGCGACTGGCGCAGACCACGCAGCTGCTGGTCGTGACCCACAGCCCGCAAGTCGCGGCACGGGGTGCGCATCATTTGCTGATCGCCAAGAGCCATGACGGCACCGTCACCCGCACCGGCGTGCGCACGCTGAGCCATGCCGAACGGCGCGAGGAAATCGCCCGGATGCTGTCAGGCGCGGAAATTACCGATGAGGCACGCGCGCAGGCAGTTCGGTTGCTGGAGGGCGCCTAGCCGCCAATGGCCTGACCAAAGGCAAGCAGATTGCCGTCGGGCGCAAGCACCAACAGCTCGCGCTGGCCATAGGGTTGATCGACCGGCCCAAAGACATCGCCCGGCGACAGCAGATCAAGCTTTGGCCGCAGTTCGCGATAAAGCGCGTCGACGTCGCGCACGTCTATGTAATAAGCGAATCGGCGGTTGCCGGGCGGTGCGCCGTCGTCGCCATAGTTTTGCATCAGCCTGATCCCGCACCCCTCCCGCTCGGCATAGGCATAGCCGGGTTGGCGGAATAGCACCGCAAATCCGAGCAGATCGACGAAAAAGGCAAGCGCTGCGTCGAGGTCGGGGACATGCATGAATGGGGTGATTTGAACAAAATTTGGCATCGCTCCCTCCTTGAACCCGTTACCCGGCAACGGTAGCGCAGGATAATGTCGCTATCGCTCCCGCAATCAGAAATAGACGCCGCCGCCGAACTCGCGCGGTTGGCCGCGGAGATTGCCCGGCACAACATGCTGTATCACACCGATGATGCGCCGGAGATCAGCGACGCAGATTATGACGCGCTGGTTCGCCGCAATGCCGCGCTTGAGGCAACATTCCCTCACCTCGTCCGCGCCGATTCGCCCAGCCGCCAGGTCGGGGCCGCGCCCGCCGCTCACCTCGCCAAGGTGGCACATGCGCGGCCGATGTTCAGCCTCGACAATGCGTTTAGCGACGAAGATGTGACCGATTTTCTGGGCCGGGTGCGCCGGTTCCTGTCGCTTGCCGACGATGAGCCGATCGCGCTGACCGCCGAACCCAAGATTGATGGGCTGTCCTGTTCGATCCGCTATGAAGGCCATCGCCTCATCCGCGCGCTGACCCGTGGCGACGGACAAGTCGGCGAGGATGTGACCGCCAATGTCCGCACGATCCCCGATGTGCCCAACACCTTGCCTGAAGACGCGCCGGATGTGTTCGAGGTACGCGGCGAAATCTACATGGAAAAGCATGCGTTTGCCGCCCTCAACGCGCGCCTCCTTGCGGAGGCGGATGATGCGGACAAGGTGCGCCAATTCGCCAACCCGCGCAATGCCGCCGCAGGGTCACTGCGGCAAAAGGACGCGGACGTAACCGCCGCCCGCCCTTTGCGCTTTTTCGCCTGGGGTTGGGGCGATGCGAGCGCGCTGCCCGGCACGACGCAATCTGAAGTGGTCGCCGCGATCCGCCGCTGGGGCTTTGCCGTGACCGCGCAGTTCCAGCCCGGCGGCTCGATCGATGCAGCACTCGCCACCTACCGCGCGATCGAGGCGGCGCGCGCCGACCTAGCGTTCGATATCGACGGGGTGGTTTATAAGGTCGACCGGCTCGACTGGCAGGCGCGGCTGGGCTTTGTCGGTCGCGCCCCGCGATGGGGACTGGCGCATAAATTTCCGGCCGAACGCGCGCAGACGACGTTGCGCGCGATCGACATTCAGGTCGGGCGCACCGGCAAGCTCACGCCCGTCGCGCGGCTCGAACCCGTGACAGTCGGCGGCGTTGTTGTCACCAACGCCACGCTCCACAATGCCGATGAGATTGCGCGGCTGAACGTGTGGCCCGGCGACCGGGTGGTGCTGCAACGCGCGGGCGATGTCATCCCGCAGATTGTCGAGAATCTGTCGCGCGATGACACGCGCGGGGACTGGCCCTTCCCCACCGCCTGTCCGCAGTGCCAGTCCCCGGCGGTGCGCGAGGAAGGCGAAGTCGACATCCGCTGTTCGGGCGGGCTGATCTGCCCGGCGCAAACCGTCGAACGGCTTAAGCATTTTGTCGCCCGTGCCGCGCTCGACATTGATGGCTTGGGCGAAAAGACGATTCAGGAGTTTTTCGCGGCGGGCTGGCTGCATACGCCCGCCGACATTTTTCGGCTGCACATGCACCGCGACGCATTGCTGACCCGTGAGGGGTGGAAGGAAAAGTCGGTCGAGGCGCTTTTCGCCGCGATCGAAGCGCGGCGTGCGCCCGATCCCGCCCGCTTGCTCTTTGGGCTGGGCATCCGCCATGTCGGCGCGGTGACCGCGCGCGATCTGGTCAAGGCGTTTGGCAGCGTGGCGGCCGTAGCCGGCATCGCGATCCGGGCGCAGGGCGACGAGGCCGCGCGCGCCGAGCTGATCGCGGTCGACGGCATCGGCCCGGTGGTTGCGGATGCGCTGTGTACGTTTTTCGCCGTCGCGCAGAACCGTGATACGTGGAACGATCTTCTCCGCGAAGTCGCGCCCCCGCCCTATATCGCCAATGTCCGCGCCTCGCCCGTCACCGGCAAGACGATCGTCTTCACTGGCAGTCTGGAAGCGATCAGTCGCGACGAGGCAAAGGCACAGGCGGAGGCGCTGGGCGCGCGCGTTTCCGGCTCGGTGTCGGCCAAGACCGATCTCGTGGTGGCCGGGCCGGGCGCGGGGTCGAAACTCAAAAAGGCCGCAGAGCTGAACATCCGCGTGATCGATGAAGCCGAGTGGCTGGCACTGGTGGAGGCCACACGCTGACAGCGCGCAGTGATGCTTTTCTGCAACGCACCATCGCTTAATGCAGCGTTAAGAATTGCCGACCGCCCATGTCATCGAAGCGAAATAATTGCGGAGCATGGGGCCTTCCAAGAGGTGGCGAAAGGGCCATCCAACGACTCGTCCGCTCAAGGGGAACATTATGCGACATCAGCTATTTCTGGGCGTAGCAGCCGCTGCGCTTGTCATTCCGGCCGCCGTCAGCGCGCAGGAAACGACCTCGATCATCCGTGGCTCGGTGTCAAAGGACGGCGCGCCCGTTGCAGGTGCCAAGGTTACCGCGATCAACGTGCCGACGGGCGCGCGCACCGAAGTGACCACAGGCGAAGATGGCGAATTCTCCTTCCCCGGCCTGCGCGTTGGCGGCCCCTATACCGTCGAAGTCAAGAGCGCGCAGGGCAACAGCTCGGTCACCGATATCTATACAGTCGTTCAGCAGACCTTCAACCTGCCGATCGAACTGACCGGCGAAGAGGCCGCCGAAGTGGTGGTGACCGCATCCAAAATCCGCAACGCCGGTAACGCGTCAAAGGGCGTGCAGACCACACTGACGCAGGCCGACATCAGCAAGGTCGCCTCGGTCAACCGCGACATCCGCGACATTCAGCGCCGCGATCCTTTCGCGACTTTTGACATTGGCAACTCGACCGATCGCGGTGGCGCCGTGCGCTTTGCCGGGGTGAACCCGCGCTTCAACCGCTTCACCATCAACGGTGTGACCGTTGGTGATACCTTTGGTCTGAACCAGGACGCGAGCCCCAACATCCGCGGCCCGGTACCGTTCGACGCGCTGGAGCAGGTTTCGACCTCGGCCGCCAATTTCGACATTCGCCAGACCAATTATCAGGGCGGCGTGATCGACGCGGTGCTGCGCTCGGGCACCAACAAGCTGTTCCTGACCGGCTTTTATTCGCAGAATACCGATGGCCTGTCGGGTGATACGATCGGTGCGATCCGGGTCGTCCTGCCGCGGTTCAAATCGGAAACCTATGGCGCAACGATTGCTGGCCCGATCCTGCGCGACCGGTTGTTCCTGATGTTCTCCTATGAGCGCAACACCGATCCGCGCGCCTTCGGCACACAGCCGGAAAGCATCCCCGGCCTGACCACGGCACGGATCGACGCCACCCGCGCGGCTGCTGCGAGTGCGCGCTATGGCATCACTGGCGGTGCCTTTGGTGATTTGTTGCGGATCAATCCGCGTCTTGACGAAAAATTCTCGACGCGGCTCGACTGGAACGTCGCCGATGGTCAGCGGCTGTCGATTTCCTATGTGAACGCGTTCAACTCGCTGGTCAGCCCGAACAACACCTCAACCTCGGCAACCACGCCTTCCTATGGCCTCTCGTCGAACGCGTTTACGCTGAGCGAATTGCTCCGCGCCGGTATCGCGCAGTTCAACTCGACTTGGTCAAGTGCGCTGTCGACCGAAATCCGCTTTGCTTATAAAAGCTATGTGCGCGGTCAGGAGCCACTGGGCGGCCGCGGCAATTCGCAGTTCCAGATTTGCCAAGATCCGACGAACACAACGACGGCGTCTGGAGCCGCCAACACATCGACTGCAACGGGTTGTTCAAGTGGCACACCGCGCATTTTCTTTGGCCCGGACAATTTCCGTCAGACAAATACGCTGCGTACCGACACCTATAACGGATCGTTCTTGGGTCGCTTGAACCTGAACAATCACGAGCTGAAGCTGTTGTTCGACTTCACGCGCAACGCGACCTTCAACAATTTCGTCCCGAACAGCCTGGGCAGCTATTATTTTGACTCGCTGGCTGATTTCCAGGCGGGTAATGCCAATCAGGTGCAGTTCGCCGCCGTGATTGTGCCCGGTGCCAACGGTGCGGCGGCGCAGTTCCGCTATGACCAGATTTCGTTCGGCATCCAGGACGATTGGCGCCCGGCCCCCGGCTTGACGGTGGCTTATGGCTTCCGCTGGAACCTGTATGCCCAGAACAGCGCCCCGGTATTCAACGAGGCGTTCACGGCGCGCACCGGATTTGCCAACACCCAGACCTATAAGGGGTTGGAAACGTTCGAACCGCGGCTCAGCCTTGACTGGCGCGTCAATCCGACGCTGCGCATCCATGGCGGTGTCGGCATTCTGGCCGGCGGTAACCCGGACATCTACCTGTCGAACAGCTTCTCGAACACCGTCACCACCAATGCGCTGACGATCACGCGCGCCGCCATTACGCCGGCCAACCCCAATGGCTGTGCGGGTCCGTCGAACCTCACCCCGGCAGTGTGTGCCGCCGCACTCAACAATATCGGTGCAAATGTGAACCCTGCACTGATCGCCTTTGCGCAAGGCGGATCGGCATCGGCGCTGACCAACACCGCCGAATTGTCGCCCAATTTCCGCCTCCCGACGTCGCTGAAAGCGACGCTGTCGGCGGAAATCAAGTTCTTCGGCATTGATTTCGGCCTCGATTACCTCTTCTCGAAGACGCGCAACGACGTGTCGTTCACTGATGTGCGATCGGTGCCAATCGGGTTCCTGCCCGATGGTCGCCGCCGCTATACCGGCCGGGTTGCATTCACCGACAACAACTGGGACATCGTCACCTTCAATACGCAGGGCGGCCGCAGCCACATCGGTGTGGTCCGCTTTGACAAGCGCTTCGACTTTGGCCTGTCGCTGAACGGCGCTTACATTCTTCAGGATGTACGCGACGTCGGCAGCGCTTCGGCATCGACGCCGAATTCCAACTACCGGTTCCAGACGTTCGCCGATCCCAACATCCCGGTGCTGGGCACGTCGGATAACCAGACCCGCTGGCAGTTCAAATATGGCATCGGCTATGACCATGCTTTCTACAAGGACTATAAGACGCGGATTCAGTTGTTCGGCGAAACGCGCGCGGGCAACCCGTATAGCTTTGTGCAGCTCGACAATAT
Organism: Sphingomonas sp. UBA4766; assembly: GCA_002403415.1. Lineage (GTDB taxonomy): Bacteria > Pseudomonadota > Alphaproteobacteria > Sphingomonadales > Sphingomonadaceae > Sphingomonas. The sequence goes on from DHHS01000208.1 coordinate 9,157, forward strand.
CGGGACGCGCTCACCGGTGTTCGGGACCGTGCTGAACGGCAACGCACCGTCGAACCTGCTCTATGTGCCGACGGGCACCAACGATCCGATCGTCAGCTATGACAGTGTCAACACGCAAAACGCGCTCGACGCGCTGATCGGTCGGACCGAACTGCGCAACTTCCGTGGCCAGATTGCACCCAAAAACATCGCACGCAACCGGGCGGTCACTCGCA
>DHHS01000199.1 GCA_002403415.1 Sphingomonas sp. UBA4766
TCCTGCGCGAATGGCATGAGGGGCAGTGGATGTCGAACCACTTCGTCCGCGTGTTGGAGGCGGCGGCGCGCTACAAGGTCGCCATCGACAGCCATGAACCGATCAAGGGCACCGGGCTGCAACGCACCTATCCAAATTGGGTCGCGCGCGAGGGGTCGCGCGGCATGGAGTATAACGCCTGGGGTGGCAAGAATCCGCCCGAGCATGAAGCCAATCTGGTGTTTACCCGCATGCTGGAGGGGCCCATGGATTTCACCCCCGGCGTGCTGAGCCTGAAAGGGCAAAATGACAGCGACATCTTGTCGACCATTGCCAAGCAATTGGCGTTGTATGTCGTGCTCTATTCACCCGTCGTGATGGCCGCCGACACGCCCGAGAATTACGCGAAATATCCCGCCGCCTTTCAGTTCATCAAGGATGTGCCGACCGATTGGGAGGAGACGCGCGTGCTGAGCGGTGAAGTGGGCGATCATGCGGTCATTGCCCGGCGCGCGCGGGGTGGGGCGGACTGGTTTTTGGGCGCGGTGGGCGATGAGCAAGCTCGACGCATCCCGGTTGCGCTTAATTTTCTGGAGCCGGGCAAAACATATCTGGCGCAGATTTATCGCGATGGGCCGGATGCCGATTACCGCACCGACAAGCGCCATGCGATTGTCGTTGAAACCCGGCGCGTGACGGCGGGCGAGACGATAACGCTCGGCTTGGCACCGGGTGGCGGGCAGGCGATCCGCTTTGTCGCGCCGACGCGTCGGTGATGCGGTGCCTGCTGCTCTTGGCAATGATGCTGGCGCTCGCCGTCCCCGCATCGGCGTTCGCGTCGGCGCCGTCGGCCGCGCACAAGGCCAAGCCAGCGGCGGCGGGCAGTTTCGTCGACCTGCCGCGCGTGACGTCCAAAAACATCGACGCCGCGCGCGTGACGATCTGGTTCCCGCCCGGCTATGCGAAGGCGCGCACGCGCTGGCCGGTGATTTACATGCACGATGGCCAGAATGTGTTTTTCCCCAAGCGGTCAGGCTATAATAAGGTTTGGGCCGCCGATAAGGCCATGCTGAAACTGATGGCGGAGGGGACGACCACGGGCGCGATCATTGTCGCGATTGACCATCAACCGGCGCGCGCGCGGCAATATTTTCCCCAGAAAATCTATGACGCGCTTGGTGCTGATTTAAGGGCGGAGGCGGATCGGTTCCTGATGGGGCCGATCTATTCGGACAATTATTTGCGCTTCATCGTCACTGAACTAAAGCCGATGATCGATAAGCGGTATCGCACCGCGAAGGATCGCGCGAATACCTATGTGGTCGGATCGAGCATGGGCGGGCTGATCTCGCTTTATGCGATTGCCGAATATCCCGATGTGTTCGGGGGCGCAGCGTGCGTATCGACGCATTGGCCGCTTGCGCTACCCGACCGGGTCGGACCGCATCAGCCGCGCGTGCGGGCGGTGTGGGAAACGTTTCTGACCGAACGGCTTGGCCCTCCCAATGGCCGCCGCATCTGGTTTGACCATGGCGATCAGACGCTCGACCAGTTTTATGGCCCGTATCAGACCGAGATTGATCGCAAGCTTATCAGCATTGGCTGGCAACCGCAGACCGATTTTGAGACGCGCAGCTATGTGGGCGCGGCGCATGAGGAAAACGCCTGGGCGGCGCGATTGCCCGAGATCTTTGCGTGGCTGCTGGCCAAGGCGCCGGAATGAAGCCGGTACGGATCGCGATACTGGGTGGGGGGACGGCAGGGTGGATGGCCGCCAATCTGTTTGCCCATGCCTGGCCGCGCGCGCGCATCACCGTGATCGAAAGCCCCGAGATCGGCATTATCGGGGTGGGGGAGGGGTCAACCCCGCAGCTCAAGGCGTTTTTCGACCGGCTGGGCATTGCCGAACGCGATTGGATGCCCGCGTGCAACGCGACCTACAAAAACGGCATTGGGTTTCACCGATGGTCGGCGCGCGCGGGCGCGGAAAGTTATTTCCACCCCTTTCCAACCATGATCGACGTCCACACTGCTGACGCTTTTTTCAATCATAGCGCCGCTCGCCGCCGCGGCATGGCGGCCGAAGCGCATCCCGACCGATTCAACCTGCCTGCCCGGCTGGCCGCTGAGCAGCGCGGGCCGATTCCGGGCGATAGCTTTCCGTTTGCGGTAAGCTATGGCTATCATTTCGACGCCTATCTGGTCGGTGCATTTTTGCGCGAGCATGCGGTGGCGCGCGGCGTCATCCATCTGCCGCAGCGGGTGCGCGAGGTGCGGGTCGCCCCCGATGGCGCTGTGCAAGCGCTGATGACGGAGGATGGCGCGGCAGTTGAGGCTGACCTGTTTGTCGACGCCAGCGGCTTTGCCAGCGTGATCGCGCAGACAGCCCTCGGCGTGCCGTTTCGCTCATTCGCCGACAATCTGTTCAACGATTCAGCCGTGGTGATGCCAACGCCACGCAACCGCGAGCCGATCAACGCGCATACCAAGGCGACCGCGCTGTCGGCAGGGTGGTGCTGGGACATTCCGCTCACCAATCGCACGGGCAACGGCTATGTCTATGCGTCGCGCTATCTGTCGCCGGATGCGGCGGAGGCCGAGTTGCGCCAGCATCTGGGCGTGGGCGACAATGAGCCCGCGGCGCGGCATTTGCGCATGAAAGTTGGGCGGATCGAGCAGGTTTGGACCGCCAATTGCCTCGCCGTCGGGTTGTCGCAGGGATTTATCGAGCCGTTGGAGGCGACCGCGCTCCATGTCGTGCAGGCAACGGTGGAGGGGTTCATCAATGCGTGGCAGTCCGGCGGCTTCACCCCGCGCCACCGGGATCGTCTCAACGCGTCAATCGCGGCCCGGTTTGAGGGGATTCGCGACTACATCGTCTGTCATTACCGTGCCAATCAGCGTGACGACACCGACTATTGGCGCGACAACGCCACCAATCCGCATATTTCCAGGTCGCTTGCCGATGTGCTGGCATGCTGGCGGTCTGGCGGTGATCTGGTCGCTGAAATCGAGCGCCAGGGGATTGCGACCTATTACAGTGCGATGAGCTGGCACTGCCTGCTGTCCGGCTATGGCTGTTACCCGCCCGATCATGCGCTGCACGCGGCGCACGGGGGGAGCGACATGGCGCAGATCGACAACTTTCTCGCGCGGTGCGCCACCAATTTTGCCCCGCACCATGTGCAACTCGCATCGCTTGCCCATTAATCAAGGAAATATCATGGCCCTCGCTCCCAATGCATCAGCCGAACCTGCGGGTGAGGGAGTCCACGCGCCCGATCTGCAACTGTTCGTGTTCGCGCTATTCTTTATCTTTGGCGGGATCACCAGCCTGAACGACGTCATCATCCCGAAGCTGAAAGAGTTGTTCACGCTTAATAATTTCGAAGCGTCGCTGGTGCAGGTATGGTTCTTCATTGCCTATGCCGTGGTCGGTATTCCGGGCGCGAAGCTGGTCAAGCGGATCGGGTATATGCGCGGGGCAGCGGCCGGGCTGGTGACGATGATCGCGGGGTGCCTGTTGTTCATTCCCGCGAGCCAGACGGCGACGTTCAGCGTGTTCCTGTTCGCTTATTTCGTATTGGCGAGTGGGGTCGTGCTGGTGCAGGTCGTCTCCAACCCGCTCATCAGCCTGCTCGGCCCGCCGCGCACCGCGCCCAGCCGGCTGACGTTCGCGCAGGCTTTCAATTCGCTCGGCACGACGATTTTCCCTTATTTCGGGGCGATTCTGATCCTTGGCAGCCTGGCACAGGTCTCCGCCGCGCAACTGTCGGGTGCCAAGCTCGACGCCTATCGCACGGCGGAAACGCAGGCGATTGTGACCGGTTATCTCGGTATTGCCGCAGCGCTTGCCGCGGTTGCGCTTGCCGTGTGGCTGTTCCGCAACCGTGTGCAGGGCGAACGGCACGAGGATACAAGCCTGAGCGAGGGGCTTGCCCTGCTCAAGCGGCCGCGCTTCGGCTTCGGCGCGCTGTGCATTTTCCTCTATGTCGGGGCCGAAGTCGCGGTCGGCAGCTTTCTCGTTGGCAATCTGACCTTGCCCGAATCGCTCGGCGCGTCGCCGCAGGATGCGGGCAAGCTCATTCCGATCTATTGGGGGTTGGCGATGCTGGGGCGCTTTGCCGGCTCGGCGGTGTTGCGCGTGGTCAGCCCGGCGGCGGTGCTGGCGTTCAACGCAATCGGCGCGGCGGTGCTCATCAGTTTGTCGATGGCGACGACCGGCACGGTATCGGGCTATGCGCTGTTGGGCGTCGGGCTGATGAATTCGATCATGTTCCCGGTGATTTTCACGCTTGCCAGCGAAGGGCTTGGGAGCCGCGCGGCGGACGGGTCGGGCATTATCAACGTGGCAATCGTTGGCGGCGCAGTCGTGCCCGCGCTTTATGGCTTTATGGCGGATCAGTCGGGGTTGCGGGCGGCACTCATTCTGCCGATCGCCTGCTATGCCGTGATTGCGGCGTTCGGGATTTACGCCCGGCGCCCGGTGGCGGGATAATCAGCGCGGGCGGCTGGTGGAGCTGAGGGGAATCGAACCCCTGACCTCTGCAGTGCGATTGCAGCGCTCTCCCATCTGAGCTACAGCCCCGCCGCCGGAAGCAGCGGCAATACCGCCAGTTTTGCGTCGATGCAACATGGCTGAGCCTGCCCCCGCGCCCGCCAGTCCGCGATTGCAATTGCGCGATAATCCCGCATAGCTGATCGCCAACTCATAACGCAGGAGAGCGACGATGGCACAGGCATGGACACTGAACTCACGGCCGATGGGGATGCCGACGCACGACAATTTTGCACTTATCGATCTGCCCGCCACGCCGCTGGAGGCGGGACAATTGCGGGTCGCCAATCATTGGCTTTCGGTCGATCCCTATATGCGCGGTCGGATGAACGATGTGAAAAGCTATACTCCGCCCTTCGTGCTCGGCGAACCGATGCAGGGCGGCGCAGTCGGCGAGGTCATTGAAAGCATGGCGGACGGCTTTTCGGTCGGCGATCTGGTGCTTCACATGGCGGGCTGGCGCGACGAAGCGGTTATCCCGGCCAATCAGGCGCAGCGCGTGCCCGCGCTCGGCGTTGATCCGCAGGCGTTTCTGGGTCAACTCGGCATGCCCGGCATGACCGCCTATTTCGGCCTGCTGGAAGTTGCGAGTGCGAAGGCAGGCGATGTCGTGTTCGTGTCGGCGGCCGCAGGCGCGGTCGGTTCCACCGTGGTTCAGATTGCCAAGGCAAAGGGCATGACCGTGATCGGGTCGGCGGGCGGTGTCGACAAATGCGCCTGGGTTTCCTCGATCGGCGCGGACGGCGTGGTTGATTACAAGAACGGGACGCCGGTGCTGAAACAGCTTGCCGCCCTCGCGCCCAACGGTATCGACGTGTATTTCGACAATGTGGGCGGCGAGCATCTCGATGCCGCACTTGCGCTGGGCAATGAACGCGCGCGCTTTGCGATTTGCGGCATGATCGACATGTATAACACCGGTGCGCCCACTCAATTGCGTTTTGCCGCGCGCATCATCGGGATGCGGATGCGGATTCAAGGTTTTATCGTCAGCGATTACATGGCGCGCGCGGGCGAGTTTTACAATGAAATGGGCGGCTGGCTCCAAAGCGGCCAGTTGGTGCGCGAGGAGACCGTGCATGACGGGCTCGCCGCTATGCCGGACGCGTTCCTCGGTCTGTTTACCGGCGGCAACAAGGGCAAGATGCTGGTCCGGGTTTAAGCCCGGGTCAGGGCATGATCTGCGCGGTCGTCCAGGGTGACCGCGCTTGCCAGCCCAGCGTTTCATAAAGCGCGCGCCCGGCGACGGTGGCAGTCAACAGGCCACCGTTGCTCCCGTGTCGCCTTGCCTCTGCGCCAAGCAATTGCATGATCGCGCGGCCCAACCCGCGTCGCCAATAGGCGGGTTCGACCATGATCCGGTCGTGCAGCGCCAGCCCGTCGATCAGTGTCATCCGGCCTTCGCCAACAGCTGCGCCGACGGCGTTGGACAGGTTTATGAAATACACCGCGCCGCGCCACCCGGTTGCGGCGGTTATGCCGTCTGGCAATGCGCCGACCGTGCTCGGCAACGTCGCAATGGTCATCATCGTGCCGGTTCGTTCGACATGCCAATTGGA